>JAUICT010000025.1 GCA_030429325.1 Bacteroidia bacterium | reverse complement strand
AAAAAAAGCTGTTTTGGTCTTGGCCATTCCAAATAAATGAGGGGCCTAAAGATATGGATTTTGATTGTTGGATTTAGCAATCCAATAATCCAACTGTCTAACAATCCAATCGGCTAATATCCGAAGTCCGCCTTAAGGGCATCAATTTTTTCTAGGGCCATATCCTTGGTCAGAAAATCAATTTCTTCCATCTGGAATGCTTTTTCAAAGGTCTTGAAGGCTTTTTTGGGCTCACCGAGTTCTTCATAATACTCCCCTTCAAAATAGAAGCCCATCATGGTTTCCGGGAATTGCTTTTTGCAGAGTTCCGCCAAGGGTTTCAAGGATTCAAAATCGTCTTTTTTTCTACAGGCGGCATAAATGGCCATAATGTCGTTGAGTTCCACGGGCTTTTCAAAACCGAAGAGTTGCTCGATCATATCGTATCTGTTCTCAAGATAATTGAAGGCCGGGTCACTGGAAGTAAGGATTTCTGTCTTGTATTCGGCAGGGCTGATAGGCCTGAAGATCTTAAAAACATTGTCGAATGCCTTGCCAATTCCATATGGGATAATGGAAACGTGGTCTGCATTTTCGTATTCGTCAAAGAAATAGTGCAGGTTTTCTTTGGTAATGGAATTAATGCTGTGATTCATTTGGAGGATACGTTGTCTATCGTCCGATGCTTCTTTTTCTACGATGACATTGTAAAAAATCACCTGATCTAAAGCCAATAGTCTTTCTGGAACACGGTTCTCCATTTCGGTGGCCAAAACGGGTGAAATGCTTATGTAGGAATTAAAAAGCGATCGATCCTTGAAGAGGTAATAGTTTCCAAAATTGGCGGTGATATCGTAACCAATGAACATTTTAAAAGGAGCAATATTATATGTGGTCCCGAGGTATGGTAAGATTTCGGTGCCCAAGAACTCGTAGAACATTTTTCCTTTTTCGGTAGGGAGTCCAGAAGCTTCATCGTAATCACAATCATCCCAACGGATATCATTCTCCCCTTGACCAATACCCACTACAATGGCTTGTGGCATACGTCCCAAACGACTTTGGAACTTGACGTTGGCCACGACCAAATCAAACAGGTACTCTGCGTCCAACACCACCAATAAAGGGTATTTTTTATCATCGGTATAATCTTCGGGAAAATAATAGGAGACGTTTCTTCTTTCCTGTAGTTTAAAGGATTCGAAAATCTCGTGTTTTACCTGTGCTCCAAGATTCAGGCAAACAAAGCCTATCAACAGAAATAATAGACGGTTTTTCATGGGTAATATGATTAGGTGGCTGGGGTCTACCGATTCCTATTCAATAACGGTAATACAATAAAGGATATTGTACCAAAGACTACTACCATAAGGGTCTGTGCGATCCACATGATCCATCCAAAGGCATCACCGGAAACCGAGCTTATTCCAAAAATACCCAAAGCAGCGCTGACAGCTATGGGGTACAGGCCTATTCCGCCATTGGTGGTAGACATGGCAAAGGCACCTGCCACAAAGGCCACCAGTAGTTCACTCAGGGAGAGCGAAGCGGTTTCGGCCACCGTATGTTTTATGACCCAGAACATGCCCACATAAGCTGCCCAAATAAAAAGCGTATGTAGGATGAAAGGCCACTTTCTTTTCATTTTGAACACGCTGAGGACACCATCCAAGAGTCCGTTTAAAAAGGCTTTTAGTTTTTGCGCCAAGGCCGATTTGGATTTTTTGATGATGGACGTAGCCAAAAAAAGACCTACAATACCAACAAAAAGAATACCAAAGGCACCCACCAAATTGATGCCCTTTTCTTCTAAAAATGCCAGAATAATATCGGTTTGAAGCACTAATGTGACCATAATGATCAGTAGGAGCATCAAAAGATCCAGGACCCTTTCGGTAACGATAGTGCCAAACCCTTTTTCAAAGGGAACCTTTTCATAGGTGGTCAACGCCGTGGCCCTTAAAATTTCACCGGAACGTGGAATGCCCAAGTTGGCGAAATAGGAAATGAGGACAATAAAAATATTGTTGATTATTTTGGGGCGATATCCCATGGGTTCCAAGAGGTAGTTCCAGCGGATGGCCCTAGACACATGGCTAAGAATACCAAGAACTATGGAAGCAGTCACCCAAAACGGACTGGCATTGGAGATGTAATGAATAATTTGCCTACGTTCTTCTGGGGAGGTAGCGTTGTAGGAATACCAAACCAAAAAAAGCCCAAAGGCAATGGGAACAAAAATTTTCAGGAATTTTTTAAGGGATTTGCCCAAAATTAGTTGAGTAGATTGGTGGCTTCGTTGGGGAAGACCAATGCCGGATTGAAGGATTTGGCCTCTTCAATGTCCATCCAGGCATAGGTAATCAGGATCAGTACGTCGCCCACAGCCACTTTTCGGGCTGCGGCTCCGTTAAGGGTAAGCTCACCTGAACCCCTTGGGCCAGGAATGGCATAGGTTTCCAATCGCTCACCATTGTTGTTGTTCACGATCTGCACTTTTTCGCCCCTAATTATATTTGCGGCATCCATGAGATCTTCATCAATGGTAATGCTGCCGATATAATTAAGGTCGGCCCCGGTTACTTTTACCCTGTGAATTTTAGATTTTACAACTTCTACTTGCATGGTGCAAAGGTATCAATTCAATCTTAGATTATCTATGAGGCGGACACCGTCAGCATAAACGGCAATGAACGCCCTATATTTTTTGTTGTCCTGTTTTTTTAGGATGGGTGTTAGTGTGTCCTCATCTGCAATTTGGAAATATTCCAGTTCAAACAGCGTGTTCTTTTCAAACACATTTTTTACCCAATCCATGATTTCTTGTGCACTTTCCGTGCCAAATTTATTTTTGGCAGAAAGCAGGGTTTCATAGATTAACCCAGCCTCGTTTCTAGTCGCTTTTGTCAGTCGTTCATTACGGGAACTCATGGCCAGGCCGTGGGGTTCGCGTTCTATGGGGCATCCAATGATTTGATAGGGCAAATTTCTTTGCGCTACCATTTTCCGGATAATTTGGAGCTGCTGAAAATCTTTTTCGCCAAAATAGGCTTTATCTGGAGAGACTGTTCTCAAAAATGTTTCCACAATGGTACCCACACCATTGAAGTGGCCTTCCCTGAATTCACCTTCCATGACTTTGTCCAGGCCATCGAACTCATAGCTTTTGGATTCAACGTTTGCACCATAGATTTCATCTACGGATGGTACAAAAGCAATGATTTTATCTGAAACGCTGCCCAAAATATCCAAATCGCGCTGAAGATTTCGAGGGTATTTTTCAAGATCATCCTTTTTATCAAATTGAGTTGGGTTCACAAAAATACTGACGACCACCAAGTCATTTTCCAAAAGCGCTTTTTTTACCAAGGATATATGCCCTTGGTGAAGGGCCCCCATAGTAGGCACTAGGCCAATGTTATGGTTTTTGCTCCGCTCCCCATGTAGAAAGGAAATGAGATCTTTTTTTAGGTCGAATAGGTGCATTGTACGGTTCAAAAGCGTGCAAAAATACTATAAATACTGGTAATCAGCATAATTTTTGTACTTTTGCAGCTACGTTTTTCGGATAAACAAAAGAAAGTGTTTATGAATGGCAAAAAGATATTGTTCGTATCTTCTGAATTAGTTCCCTACCTCCCAGAGAATCCAGTTTCCTCAATGTCGTACGAAGCGCCCCGCATGGTCAATAGCAATGGCGGGCAGATACGCATTTTTATGCCCAGATATGGAAATATCAATGAAAGAAGGCATCAATTACACGAGGTAATTCGTTTGTCGGGAATGAATTTGGTGATCAATGACATGGATATGCCCTTGATCATTAAGGTGGCTTCCATACCAAGGGAACGTATCCAGGTTTATTTTATAGACAATGAGGAATACTTTAAGAGAAAAGCAACGTTTACAGATTCTGAAGGCAATTTGTTTCCAGACAATGATGAGCGCGCTATTTTCTTTGCCAAAGGTGTGGTCGAAACGGTGAAAAAATTAAACTGGTCGCCGGACATCATCCATGTTCACGGTTGGATGGCATCCATGGTTCCGTTGTACCTCAGGGAATATTACGCGGATGAACCGTTGTTTGCAGACAGTAAAATAATAACTTCCATATATAATAAAGGATTCGAAGGTGAACTGGACAATGAAATGATCAACAAAGTTGCCTTTGATGGTATAGATAAAGATACGGTTTCCGCACTGGCCAACCCCGACTATAATAATTTGTTAAAGGTTGCCGTAGATCATTCCGATGCCATTATTTTAGCCGCGGAAGAGGTGTCAGAGGAAATAAAAAACCACATTGCCAATCTTTCCAAACCAGTATTGCCCTACGTTTCACTTCAAGAAGCGGAGGAAGCATACACAAATTTCTATAAAACAGAGGTTTTAAAATAAATTGCATGAGATTTTCCAAGATCGTAAAGGTTTCAGCTTTGGTTGGAACTTTATTTCTGCTGATAGCTTCTTGTGAGGACGAACTGGACACCATTGGAGAAGGTGTTGTGGGTGGAGAGCCCTTTAAAACGGACAAGGTGACCTATGACGTTTTTGCGTTCAATAAAGGAATTACAGCGGTACAGACCAATAGATTGCCCCTTTACCAGTTAGGAACCTTTAATGACCCTATATATGGTAAAAGAAGTGCCAGTATTTTGTCGCAACTTTCTTTGCCTAGCCGACAAGGGAACCCTGTATTTGGAGACTCGTCCCAAGCAACCGAAGACAATGCAGATTCTGATAGCAGCGCTTCTACCATACCAGAGAACGAAACCGTAAAAGAAGTATTTCTGTACATCCCTTTTCAAGTTCCTCCTTCGACCACAAAAGACTCAGATTCCGATGGTGTGGACAATGAATTGGATATTGACCCATACGACTCGTCTTCGGATACTGACGGGGATACTGTTACCGATATTCAAGAAACCAACATTGGATCAAACCCACTTGATGCCAGTGAAGATGGTACAGCTGATGATTTTGTACCTAATATATTCAGAAGAACATTTGATTTGGACAGTATTTATGGCGATAGGGATGAAAGTTTTGAAATTACGGTATCCCGATCTAATTATTTTTTGAGAGACTTGGATCCAAACACCAATTTTGAGGAAGCTCAAGAATATTTTTCAAATCAGGATTTTTCTGGTTTTATTGGCGAGGAACTCACTATATCGGGTAACAAAACCATCACCATAAATAATCAGGAAGAGCTTACTTTTGCTGATGATGACCCGGATACGGATGACGTGAATGAAGCCGAGACCGTGGTGGAATCCCGTAGGGCGCCTGGCATACGGGTGCCTTTGCGAAACGACTTTTTCCAGCAGAACATTCTGGATAAAGAAGGCCAATCAGAGCTGTTGAGCCAAGCCAATTTCAACGATTTTTTTAGGGGAATCCATATCTCTGGGACGGGGATGGACAAACTTATGTTTCTTTTGGACCTTACCCAAGCCAATATTACCATCACATACCAATATCAGGATTATGATACCGAAGAGGAAGAGGTAATTACTTCGGAAAAGGATTTTGTTTTAAACCTTTTGGTGAACAACAACGGTGTAGTTTTTGGTAATGCCGTTAATGTTTTTCAGGATGATGAACTTCCGCCCAACATTGCCGGAGCGCTGGACAATGATGAAAACGCATCACGTATTTATGTGAAGGGGGCAAAAACGCTGACAGAAGTTCGTCTTTTTGAAGAAGCGAAGAACGGAGGCGCGAATATCATCAATGAAATCAGGTCCAAGAATTGGATTATCAATGAGGCAAATCTGGTCTTTTATGTGGATCGCGAAACATTGGACGCTGCCCCAAGTGAGGATTCGGTTACCGATGAACCTCCCAGACTGTACCTGTACAATGCAGAGACCAATCAGCCAATATTTGATGCCTCAACAGAACAGAATGCGGCCAATGTGGTGGATGCCAATAGTGCTCCCTTGGGATTGTTCCTCAATTATAATGGAATTATCCAGAAAGAGAATAAAAAAGGAATAAAGTATACTATCAGGATTACAGAGCACCTTAATGATATTATTGTTAGGGACTCCACAAATGCCGCTTTGGCATTAACAACCACCTCCAACATATTTTTTCCTGGAGTGCAGGAAGGAATGGGAGAAGGAGGGCAAGCTATAGATGTCCCGATCAGGGCAAGTGTTAGTCCCTTGGGAACAGTTCTTTATGGTAGTGATTTGGAAGTACCAGCCGATAAGCGGTTAAAATTGGAGATTTTCTACACAGAAGCGAATTAAAAAATAACTCCTTGTGGCTTATTTTGGGTCGTTCATCGGTTTGACGATGTCGTTTTGTCTATTTTTGCCGAATAGATTTTAATTTTAGGGATCTAAACCCAAAATGATCATTAATCCAAAAATAAGCTTATGTGTGGAATAGTCGGGTACATTGGCCATAGAGACGCCTACCCCATATTGATAAAAGGTTTGCAAAGACTGGAGTATAGAGGCTACGATAGTGCCGGTATAGCTCTTTTCGATGGCGAAAACCTTAGTCTCTCCAAAACCAAAGGAAAGGTTGAAGACCTGAAAAATAGGGCGGAAACAACTATTTCAACGAACGGAAAGCTAGGTTTGGGCCACACAAGATGGGCCACGCACGGTGTTCCGAACGATACCAATTCACACCCCCACTATTCCAATTCCGGAGATTTGGTGATCATCCACAATGGAATTATAGAGAATTACGAATCCATAAAAACAGCACTTGCCAAAAGAGGATACACCTTTACATCGGATACAGATACTGAAGTATTGGTGAACTTAATTGAGGAAGTCAAGAAAAAGGAAGGTGTTAAATTAGGGAAAGCTGTTCAAATAGCCCTGAACCAAGTAGTCGGAGCTTATGCGATAGCGGTATTTGACCGCACCAAACCGGATGAAATTGTAGTGGCGAAATTGGGAAGCCCCTTGGCCATAGGCATAGGGGAAAATGAATATTTCATTGCATCAGATGCTTCCCCTTTCATAGAATTTACCAACAATGCCGTTTACTTGGAAGATGAAGAAATGGCCATTGTGAGGATTGGAAAGGAAATCAAGATGCGCAAGATAAAGGACGATGCCATAGCCTATCCCAATATTCTTGAGCTACAGTTAAACCTCGAGGAAATAGAAAAAGGGGGGTACGAGCATTTCATGCTCAAAGAAATCTACGAACAGCCCAGAGCTATAATGGATACCTACCGAGGAAGACTTTTGGCCGACCAAGGGATAATAAAAATGGCGGGAATAGACCAAAATCTGGAAAAATTCTTAAATGCCAATAGAATTATCATTGTCGCATGCGGAACTTCTTGGCATGCCGGTCTTGTAGCTGAATATATCTTTGAAGGCATGGCACGGATTCCTGTAGAAGTGGAATACGCTTCGGAATTCCGATATAGAAATCCCGTAATCACAGACAAAGACGTACTTATAGCAATCTCCCAATCTGGGGAAACCGCAGATACATTGGCTGCCATTAAATTGGCCAAGGAAAAAGGAGCGTTCGTATTTGGGGTTTGCAATGTTGTGGGATCTTCCATTGCCCGGGAAACCGATGCCGGTGCATATACCCATGCCGGACCCGAGATCGGGGTGGCCTCAACAAAAGCATTTACCACACAGATAACCGTCCTTACCTTATTGGCCATGAGATTGGCCCAGGAAAAGGGGACATTTTCACAATCCAAGTTCCATGAGCACCTTACAGAGTTGGAATCAATTCCAGCCAAAGTTGAGAAAACCTTGAAATCCAATCCTTTGGTGAAGGAGATTTCAGAAATTTATAAAGACTCTACAAACTGTTTGTATTTAGGTAGGGGTTATAATTTCCCGGTGGCCTTGGAAGGAGCATTGAAGCTAAAAGAAATTAGTTATATCCATGCCGAAGGATACCCGGCGGCGGAAATGAAGCACGGCCCCATTGCTTTGATTGATGAACAAATGCCGGTTGTGGTCATTGCTACCAAAAAGGGGCATTACGAAAAGGTGGTGAGCAATATCCAAGAGATCAAATCGAGAAAAGGAAGGATTATTGCCATTGTTACCGAGGGAGACAAATCTGTAAAGGAATTGGCAGACCATGTCATAGAAATACCTGAGACTTCAGAAAGCCTTTCTCCATTATTGACCACCATACCCTTGCAATTGCTTTCTTACCATATTGCCGTGATGCGTGGATGTAATGTGGATCAGCCTAGGAACTTGGCAAAATCAGTTACCGTGGAGTAACTTTCCAAATTCATAAATTAATACATAATGGCGCTAATTTCAGCGCCATTTTTATTAAATGTTTAGCCAATCAGGGATTTTTTTGACAAATAAGTATTATGCATGCATAATTTTTTTCATATTTGTGTAATGCAAATGAAAAAAAATGTATATTCCACATACATAATTAACATGCAATTAAAACGTATCTAACTCTAATTCAGAACCAATGAGAAGACTTTTCAGTATTTCCCTCATGCTCTTTGGAATTGTGTCCTATGCGCAGACCACTGTACAAGGAACAGTGGTTGATGAAAAAAACGAACCCATTCCAGGCGCCAATGTGGTCTTGGTGGGAAAAGCGGAAGGAACCACTACCGATTTTGATGGAAACTTTACCTTTAATACATCAGAAGAACCCCCATTCAGACTTAGGGTCAGTAGTATTGGGTTTACAGAATTTGTGGTCAATGTAACCGCCAATAACCAGACACTTTCCATTGTATTGAGCGAAGCTTCAACCTTGTTGGATGAGATTGTTGTCTCCGCTTCCCGTACCCCTGAACGGATTTTTGAATCCCCAGTATCCGTTGAGCGTTTCGGTCTAAAAGAGATTAAGAATACCACAGCAGAATCTTTCTATGGAGGATTGCAGAACTTAAAAGGAGTGGATATAAACACCAATAGTTTAACGTTTCAATCCATTAACACCAGGGGTTTTGCCACTTTTGCCAATAATAGGTTTCTGCAACTTGTAGATGGAATGGACAACACGGCCCCAGGACTCAACTTTGTTTTAGGTAACCTAGTGGGGATGTCAGAACTGGATGTGCAAAGTGTTGAGATTCTACCGGGAGCATCTTCTGCCCTGTATGGAGCTGGCGCTTTCAATGGTATTTTGTTCATGAGGAGCAAAAGCCCCTTCGATTTTCAGGGAATAAGTGCCTATGCTAAAGGCGGGGTAACCATTCAGGATGCCGCCGGAAGCAATTTTTATAAAGATTTTGGAGTAAGGGCGGCACATGCCTTTAGTGATAAGGTGGCTTTAAAGGCCAACCTTTCCATATTAAGCGGTGAGGATTGGCATGCCAACAGTGTATTGGACTTGAATAATCCTGGAGCAGACCGAACCAACCCAGCTTATGACGGACTGAATATATACGGTGATGAGGTTTCCACTACCTTGAATTTTGATGCCGCCGCTGGATTGCCAACAGGGACCGTTGGTTCAGCAGTTATTTCAAGAACAGGCTACAATGAAACTGATTTGGCAGACTATAATGCGGAAAGTGTAAAAGCAGATTTCGCGTTGCACTACAGGCCTTTTGCGAATGATCTTGAAGTTATCGTAAACAGTAGGATTGGACGAGGAACCACAATCTATCAAGGTGCCAACCGATATGCGGTAAGTGGATTTACCATGCAGCAGCATAAGCTGGAAATAAAAAATGATAATTTCTTTCTTAGGGGATATATCGTTTCAGAAAATTCCGGCGATGCTTATGATACCCGCTTTGCGGCCATCAACATCAACAGGGCATGGAAATCGGATACACAATGGTTCACGGAATATGCCCAAACCTATATTCCTACTTACTTAGGAGGTATTCAGATGGGCGGCCTTACCCCAGAACAGTCCTCAGTTCAGGCGCATGCAGCGGCAAGACAGGCAGCCGATACGGGAAGACTCATCCCTGGAACTCCAGGCTTCCAGAGTGCCTTTAACTCGGTTACAAACAATGGCGATCTTACTACCGGTGCCAAATTCATAGACAATACCAAATTCCGCCATATCAATGGAAACTATAATCTAGCCCATTTGATTGATGATTGGGCCGACCTTCAGATTGGAGGCTCGTTCCGTGAATACGTATTGAACTCAAGTGGTACCATTTTTACCGATACTGATGGTCCTATATCCTATAACGAATATGGGGCCTACCTTCAGTTGCAGAAGAAATTTTTGGATGACCGTTTAAAGTTTACAGGCTCTGCCCGTTATGATAAAAATGAATTCTTTGATGGCTTTGTTTCCCCAAGAGTTTCTTTGGCCTATACCGCTGGAGAAAATAGAAATCATAATGTAAGGGTATCTGTTCAGCAAGGTTTTAGAAACCCGACCACACAAGATTTGTTTATTGGGTTGAATGCAGGTAGAGCTATTTTGGTTGGTTCTGCCCCCGCCAATTTGGACAGGGATGTAAGGACCTTTAGTGTTAGTCAAAGTGGTCAGGCGTTAGCAGGACAATCTTCTGTGGATATTGCTGGGCGTGCAGCTTATGAAAATGCATATTCCTTAAGTTCGGTGCAGAGTGGTGCTCCAGAAGCAGTGAACACCCCTGTGATCAAACCAGAAGAGATTACAGCTTATGAGGCTGGTTATAGGGCACAAATAGGAAAGTTCACGATAGATTTAAGTGGGTACTATAACAGTTACTCCAACTTTATTGCCAATGTTACCACAGTAGTTCCTTTCTACGGTCAAGCTGGCGATGGAGGGTTATCTTTGCTGGCATTACAGAATGGTGACTTTCAAGCATACCAAACGTACACCAACTCATCTGTAGACATAAATTCTTACGGAGGAACGGTTGGGGTTGACACTAAGATTGGAAATTTTGACCTTGGCGTTAATTATACCTATGCCGAGTTGGATTTTGATGAAGGACGATTCCCAGATTTCCGAACCAATTTCAATACACCAAAGCATAAGGTCAAGGCATCTTTTGGTAATCCTGAACTTTTCACAAACTTTGGATTTAATGTGAACTACCGGTGGAGCGACAGCTATTTTTGGGAAGCATCTTTTGCTGATGGGGACATTCCTGCCTTTACAGTCTTGGATGCCCAGTTCAACTACTCCGTTCCAAGTATGAAATCGGTTTTCAAGGTCGGGGGATCCAATATTCTGGGAGATGAGTATTTTACAGCGGTTGGTACTGGAAGCATAGGTTCAATATATTATGTTTCATGGACCATTAACCCATAAGCAAAACTCAAAAACAATTCAAGGGCACTGATTTTTTCAGTGCCTTTTTTGTTGCTAAAAAAAGAAGGTTTTTAGTTTCTGATTACAAAGGGAAAAGTATATCTTTGCAGCCGGAAAAAAAACGGTTTTTTCCTCGTAGTCAATTAAAAATAAACACAGTAATGTCTAAAGTTACAGGTAAGGTTGCCCAAATTATAGGCCCGGTCATTGATGTTGAGTTTGAATCGGGAACAGAGATTCCAAAGATTTATGATTCCCTTGAAATCGCCAAAAAGGATGGTTCCAAATTGGTATTGGAGGTACAATCCCACATTGGTGAGAATACCGTAAGGACCATTTCCATGGATTCCACCGATGGTTTGAGCAGAGGTGTTGAAGTGGTTGCCACAGGTGCGCCAATTCAAATGCCCATCGGAGAAGATGTGTATGGTCGTCTGTTCAATGTGATCGGTGATGCCATCGACGGTATGGAAAACCTTCCCAAAGCTGGAGACAATGGACTTCCCATTCACAGGGAAGCTCCAAAATTTGAGGACCTTTCCACTTCAACAGAAGTACTTTTTACAGGGATTAAGGTAATCGACCTTATCGAGCCTTATGCAAAAGGTGGTAAAATTGGATTGTTCGGTGGTGCTGGTGTAGGGAAAACTGTATTGATCCAGGAATTGATCAACAACATTGCAAAAGGTCACGGTGGACTTTCCGTGTTTGCTGGTGTTGGTGAGCGTACCCGTGAAGGAAACGACTTGCTTCGTGAAATGTTGGAATCAGGCATTATTAAATACGGTGACGATTTCTTGCACTCCATGGAAGAAGGTGGTTGGGATTTGTCCAAAGTGGACAAAAAGGCCATGAAGGAGTCCAAAGCGACTTTCGTTTTTGGTCAGATGAACGAGCCTCCCGGTGCCCGTGCCCGTGTGGCCCTATCTGGATTGACCATTGCTGAATACTTCCGTGATGGTGCCGGTGACGGACAAGGAAAAGACGTACTTTTCTTCGTAGACAAT
>JAUICT010000482.1 GCA_030429325.1 Bacteroidia bacterium | reverse complement strand
TTATCCTTCAACCCCTTCAATAACGATTGCAGCCCAATGGTGTCTATTTTGCCATTTAGGTCCTCACTGTTTTCATAAATACCTACGAGAGAATCAACAGGGAGGTTTTTCTTTTGGTTTTTATGGCTTTTGGAACGTAGTTCGTCAATGGCCGTATTACGGGCAATATTCAGAATCCAAGTGAAAAATCGACCTTTGGAAGTATCGTATTGGTCCGACTTGTTCCAGATTTTCACAAATACATCTTGACAAAGTTCTTGGGAGCGTTCCGGGTCTTTGAGTATTACATTGATTACCCCACAAATATTTTCCGCATACATATTGTGCAAGGTCTCAAAAGCGGCCTTGTCCTTATTTTGGAATCTTTGTATGAGGTTGTCCAAATGCATAGCTGTCCAGCTAAAGATATAAAAATAAGGTACTCCCCAAAGGGTTTGTTTGGAAAATAGAAGTTATGGCTTACGCAATATTGATTCCTTTTAGAACCAACGTTTTCCATTCAGGGTGTTTACTTATATAAGTAGCAACAAAAGGACAGAGTGGAACCAAGGTAAGGTCTTCTGCTTTAATGTGTTCCAGTGTTTGTTTGATCAATTTGGAACCAATGCCCTTTCCGCCATGGGACTCAGGTACTTCGGTATGGGTAAGATAGATTTTTTCCTTGGCACGGATGTATTCTATTTTGGCAATAGAATCGCCCAAGTCAAACTCAAACTGTTTGGCTTCTGCGTTGTCCACAAGTTTATACTCTTGTTCCATAATCAGGAGGTAGGGGTGTAGTGGCTCAGTGCTCCCGAAGGGCAATGGGCAATCTGGTTCTTTAATTCCTGGGTCGAAGCATTTTCGGGCTTTATCCAAGGTTTGTCCTTTGGATTATATACTTGGGGGAGCATTTTCACACAGATTCCTGCATGTTGGCACAGTTTGGGTTTCCATACCACGGTGATTTCCCCATTGGAGTATTCTTTTGTTATTTCCATATGAAATGGTTTTTACAATGTTTCAAGGGTAAACGGCGGCCCATGGGCCGCCGTTTTATTACTGTATAATACCGGTACAGGAAACCCTGGCTCCTGCGGCTCCACTGGGTTGCGATGTGAAATCATCCACACCTTGGTGAACGATGACCGCTTTACCCATGATGTCCTTGGTTTCATCGTCGCACCCGATGCACCATTCCTTGGTGGCAAAATCTACGGTGGCATTACCTTCGGCATCGGCCACAAAGTTGCCAATGTCTCCTTTATGGTACCCTTCCTGGGCACCCCATTTTCCGTGGGGTTGGAAGGTTGGGTTCCAATGACCTCCGGTAGACGTTCCATCAGCCGAAGAACAATCAGCCTTCTCGTGGATATGTATGGCGTGTTCACCTTCGGTAAGACCGGTAAGGTGCGCTTTCATGACAACCGTGCCATTTTCTTCGGTAAAGGCTACATCGCCACTTACATTACTGTCACTTTTGGGTTCCATTTTAAACGAAATGGATTTGGTTTCCATTGTTTCAACCACTTGTTCAACGGTTTCCTCTATTTCTTCGGATGTCTCTTCCGCTTCCTTTTTTACTTGTTTGCAGCTAAAGCCAACCATTAGCGCCAGCCCAATTACCACTGCGGGTATTTTTTTCATTAGTGAGAATTTTTAGGTTTAGTCTAAGGTAACCATTATTTAGGGAGGTGTCAATAATTTTCCGATCAATCAACTTAAGGCACCATACGATTTTGTACATAGGACCGTTATAGAAATACCATTTGTGTTGACTATCAACATATAAATTATGACGGTGATCTCTAAGGTTCTAGATTATATCAACTTCTTTGTGTACTGCAAAAAGAAAAAAACTTTTTGTAAGGGATACCGCCGTCTAAGGGAAAACAAAGTAAAGGGATATATTAACCAGAGGGAATACGCAAAATCGCTTCGAAATATCTACAATGCCGTAATTGAACTGGAGCTGGATTATTTTGACATCCGACACATGCGGTTATAATCTCCTATTTTTTTAAATCAACTTGTTGATTACCTGAGTCTCGCTGTGTAAGGTTTTGTGCACGGGACATTTATCAGCAATCTGCATGATTCGGGCCTTTTGTTTCTCATCCAAGTCCCCGGTCAATTTAATATCCCGGTAAAAGGTATCAATTTTTGTTCCCTCGCTTTCGCAGTTTTCACAATCTATGGCATGCGTTTTTTCGTAGGAAGTATGCACCTCAATGTTTTCAAGAGGCCAACCTTTGCGTTTAACATACATTTGCACGGTCATGACCGTGCAGGCCGAAAGCCCCGCCGAAACCAGTTCATAGGGAGAAGGGCCAAAATCGTTCCCGCCATAAGATGTGGGCTCATCAGCTGTCATAAAATGGTTTCCAA
>JAUICT010000481.1 GCA_030429325.1 Bacteroidia bacterium | reverse complement strand
CTAAAGATTACCTAACCATGGTACCTCCAAAAGGAACGGTCGAGAATGAGTATTTTGATGCGTTCGAGAAATTCTTGATGCACCATAAGGAAGCTTATTTTAAGAATAAGCCCTTTCCCTATGTAGCACAGGCCAATACAGTTTGGGAACTAACAGGTCCCATGGAGACTGCCCATAAAAGTAAGGTCAAGAAGCTGGCATCCGGCAATACAGTCTATATCCGCGATCGTTTCAAACAGGGAGGCCAATTTCCAGAGGCCCAACCCGGAGAAACCTATGTTGCAAAAACATATGTTCACTCCAGTAAAGAACAGGAAGTAGATGTCTGGGTAAGTTTTGAAACTCCATATCGGGCCAATAGGGTATATTCGGGTATTCCCCCAAAGGGAGAATGGGATGCGAATGGGGGTACAGTTTTGTTGAATGGACAACCCTTGCCATCACCAGAATGGAAGAATCCTGGTTGGAAACCCTCAAAAACAGAAGGTTGGGGCACATCCCAAGATCAGGAAACACCATGGGAAAAAGAAGAACTGTATTGGACTAGGGAGCCCACCAAAGTGCATTTAAAAAAAGGATGGAACGAAGTGGAGATAAAAGTGCCTGGAACCAATTCATATCAAAACTGGATGTTCACTTTTGCCATAGGGCAGCAAGGCATCGAATTTTCCACTAAACCGGTTACTGAATGAAAAAAATAGTCGGCCATGTATTGATTGCAACCGTTTTATTGTTTGGATGTAATGTCAGGGCACAACAGTTAGCGGATAAGGTTGAAATTGAAGAAGGAGTTGCATTGCCCTCAAAATTACAAAGTGAAACCGCTTTGGGATACGCTGGAATGCTGGGAGGCCAACTGGATGATGTGATTTTGGCAGCTGGTGGGGCCAATTTTCCCAATGGACGACCGTGGGAGGGAGGTGAGAAAGTATGGAGCGATGACATCTACCTTTTTGAAAACGGAGTTTGGCATAATGCTGAAGAGAAATTGCCAAAACCATTGGCATATGGGGCATCAGTACAATTGCCCAACGGTATCTTATGTATTGGCGGTGAAAATGCAAATAGTACCAGCAATTTGGTTTTTCTGATGGGATATGACCCAGATAACGAAAAAGTTACTTTCACGGATTATCCACCTCTTCCTGAACCCCTGGCCTATACCACAGCAGTCCTTGAAGGAGGATATGTGTATGTAGCTGGAGGGAAAAACGATGACAGAAGTACCAATGCTTTTTACCGAATGTCATTGGAATCAGAAAAGTGGGAAAAACTGCCTGACTTTCCGGGAGAACCACGCGCACTGCATGTGGCATTGGTTCAAGAAACCCAGCACTCCCGAAAACTCTTTCTCATTGGAGGCCGAAACCAAATTTCAGGTCAAAAATCAACACCATTGACCTCTTTTGTCTCTTATGACCTTGGTGATGGTACTTGGCAGGAAGAAGGCAATATTGCCATTGATGGAAAGCCAAGGGTTGTCATGGGCGCATCAGGGCAAGCAATGGGTTCCATGCATCTTTTGATTTATGGGGGGTCGGATGAACTCCTATTCAACCAGTTGGAAGAGATTGCCTTGCGGGTTCCTTCGGAACAAAACGATTCCATTGCTAGAGGAATGATTCGAAAAAGAGACTCCATTTTGAACAACCACCCTGGATTTTCAAAAGAGATATTGGCCTATAATACCATCACCCAAACATGGTTTGTGTACGATACGTTGCCCCGACCCCTCCCTGTAACGGCCCTTTCTTTCCCAATGACCGATAATCGGGGGCTTAGAATTGTTTCGGGCGAGATTTCCCCGGGGGTCAGGACACCAATGGTGCTGACCCTGACATTGGGAGAAGCTGCCAATCCATTTGGGACCACAAATTATATAGTACTGATAGCCTATTTATTGTTATCCGTATTGATAGGAGTGTATTTTTCCTATAAACAAAAGTCAACCAACGATTACTTCATTGGGGGAGGACGTATTCCTTGGTGGGCCAGTGGACTCAGTGTCTTTGGAACGCTGTTGAGTGCCATTACATTTATGGCCATACCGGCAAAAGCTTTTGTCACGGATTGGTCATTTTTCATGCTGAATATGACGGCAATCATCATCACACCGGTAATAGCAATAGTGTTCATTCCTTTTTTCAACCGACTTAAGATTACCACGGCCTATGAATTTCTGGAAGAGCGCTTTAATTACTTGGCAAGGGCCTTTGGTAGTCTATCGTTCATTCTATTCCAGTTTGGGAGAATAGGGATTGTACTTTTATTGCCTTCGTTGGCGATAACCATTGTAACGGGAATCCCTGTGGAAACCTGTATTCTGATCATGAGTTTGCTTTGTATCGTGTATACTGCCTTTGGTGGT
>JAUICT010000480.1 GCA_030429325.1 Bacteroidia bacterium | reverse complement strand
GATGACGCCTATTTTCAATTACACTACAAAGATATAACCCCAAATAGTGAAGTTTATTATAATTAGATTTTTGTTAACGCTGTAGGAAAATTGATGCTTAAATCATTTTTTCAACCGGTCTCGCCATTTTTTATGAAACCATTGCCTGTATCCATCAAATTTTATGGATTCATTGAAAAGAATGTACTTTCATTGTCTTTTTTACATCAAAAAAGCCTATGTTATATTTTTGTTAATCAATGCGTTACGATACTTTTCTTGAATTTAAAAGGCCCTCCAAAAGAGAGCCTTTTTCCAATTCAAAAAAATTGTAAAATGAAAACCAACTCATTTTACTTCGTCTGACCCGCGTAAGGATCGAAGTTTTGGGGCAAATACTTTGAAGTATCAAAACCCAAGTCTATTTCCTCATCTTCAACATAGTTGACAGATGCAATTTCAATAACATTGGTGTAAGGATCAAAACCTTCAGGAAGCATGTACTCGGTATCCAGACCAAGCTCCAGTTCCACATCGTCCTCGATGTAGGCAATGGCGTTCAAATCCACATAAACTTGATAAGGTGAGAACCCTTCAGGGAGATAATCCCAAGTGTTGAACCCAAGTTCCAATTCTTCTTCCTCCATAAAATTAATGCTATGAACATCCACTACCTCGGTATAAGGATCAAAGCCTTCTGGCAAATAATTGTGGGTATTGAACCCCAAATCCAATTCAACTTCGCTTTCAAGGTATATAATGGAATTCAAATCAAAATAAGTTTCGTAGGGATTAAAGCCCTTGGGGAGATACTCTGAAGTATTAAACCCTAGGTCTATGTCCATTTCATCCTCCACGAACTCAATTTCGTCCAAATTCAGTTCATAAAATCCTTCATTTGTTCCTTCAGAGAAATCAAAGGAGGTTTCATTCCAATCAGCATTTAGGTTCAATGCTGTAAAGCTGTTTTCAAAGGTGCTTGTGGTCTCCGATTCTGATTGTTGGACCACATTGGGTTGCTGGTCTGCTGCTATGGCCGTACTACTTAAAAGTACACATCCATAAATTAATAATAACTTGTTCATTTTTGATTGAATTTTTTGATTGATGATATGCTTATAAGACGGCCCAAATTTCAAATTGTTACAGTCATTTAGATTTTTTTAGCAAATTGGGACTCCCTTTCAGCCCAGCTATAGTTGGGGTTTCAACGGGAATCATCAGTAAAACGCAGGACTCCGAAAGATTGGGTCATTTCACAAAAAAAGCGAGCATTAATATTTATTTAACAGTCCTTTTTATTCATTTTTTAGTTCTTTGGCTTTACGGCTATATACAAACCAATGTGAAAATGATCAAAAAACTACTTCCTCAGCTAATCGTTTTATTTGTTTTATTGGGTGCTTTTCAATCTGCAGAAGCGCAACTTTTCAAAAAGAAAAAAAAGAAACCGAACAAAAAAAAGAAGACAAACCAAAACCGGGAGATATTCAACCTTATGACAAAGTGATTACCAAAAAGGCCAAAACCGACGAAGGTCTTTTTAGCGTTCATGAAGTAGAGGATAAATATTACTACGAAATTCCAGATTCACTTTTTAACAGGGAAATGCTCATGGTGAGTCGTATTTCCAAGACCGCCACCGGAATAGGTTTTGGTGGAGGCAAGATCAACACACAAGTCTTACGTTGGGAAAAGAAACCCAAAAAGGTATTGCTCCGGGTAATTTCCTACGGAAATGTTGCTGCGGACTCATTACCTGTACACGAAGCTGTGGTCAACTCTAATTTTGAACCCGTACTTTTTGCCTTCAATATAAAGGCATTCAACAAAAAAGATTCCTTGAACCCAGCAACGGTAATTGAGGTTGACCCACTTTTCAGTAAAGATGTAAATGCCCTTGGCATGCCCGATGGGTATCGCAAGCAGTATAAGATAAGTAGAATGGATGGTGATCGTAGCTTCATCGAATCCATTAAAAGCTACCCATTGAACATAGAGGCACGCCACGTAAAAACCTACATGGCGGGAGAACCACCCAGTAATCAAAGCACAGGCTCCATTTCTGTAGAGATCAACAATTCCATGATCTTGTTGCCCAAGGAACCCATGAAACGTAGGTATTTTGATGAACGCGTAGGTTGGTTTGCCAGAGGCCAAGTGGATTATGGTTTGGATGCCCAAGAAAGCAAGACGGTTCGCTATTTGGATCGTTGGCGCTTGGAGGTGAAGGATGAGGATATTGAAAAATACAAAGCCGGTGAATTGGTGGAGCCCAAAAAACCTATCGTGTATTATGTGGACCGTGCTACTCCAAAAGAGTGGGTTCCATACATTAAACAGGGCATAGAGGACTGGCAAGTAGCTTTTGAGGAAGCAGGTTTTAAAAATGCCATCATTGCCAAAGACCCTCCCACTAAAGA
>JAUICT010000024.1 GCA_030429325.1 Bacteroidia bacterium | reverse complement strand
TGAAAGATGATTTTCAGCAAGCGGAGGGGTTGATTCTTTCCGTGAACGAGCACAATGGAAATCCTTCGGCTTACTTTAAGAACGTATTGGACTGGTTGTCCCGGATTGACCGTAAATTTTTGGAAGGCACAAAGGTCTTTTTAATGTCGACCTCAGGGGGTAAACGGGGAGGCATAGGTTCTTTGGGGGTCATTGAAAATATGTTGCCCAGATTTGGAGCCGAGATTGTATCTACCTTTTCCCTGCCTTCGTTCCATGAAAATTTTAAGGATGGGGGCATTACGGACAGCGATTTGAAAGAAAAGCATCAAAAAGCTTTGCACACTTTTCTACAAACACTTTAATAGATATCCCTTGCGAAAGCAACGAACGTATACCATTTCCCATCCATTAAGGATTAAGGAGGCTTTGTTGGACTGGTCAAGAAAGTATCAAAAGATTGTTTGGCTGGATGACAATGACCATTGCAACGATTACCACTCTTATGATGCGGTTTTGGCTATTTCTGGACAGACCGATGATCTAAAGGATATCGATACACTACAACAACTAAAGGACGTTGTTCGGGATAATCGAGATTGGTTGTTTGGATATTTTTCATACGACCTTAAAAACGAACTGGAAGACTTGCATTCCCATAATTTTGATGGTTTGGAATTTCCGACCTTACGGTTTTTTCAGCCTGAAAAAATCATATTGCTCAACGGAAAAGAATTGACCTTCTTGTATCTGGAACATTGTGACGAGGACATTGAAAGTGACTATGAACAACTTTTGTCACAAAGGGGTGTGTTGCCGCAGGAGAGAATCCCATCCACTCCCATCCGAATAAAAATGCGTATCCACAAGGATGCTTACTTTGAAAAAGCCAACCGTTTTCTGGAGCATATCCATCGCGGGGATATTTACGAGGCCAATTTCTGTCAGGAGTTTTATGCTGAAGATAGCATCATAGACCCTTGGGAAACCTACAAGCGGCTGAACGTCATTTCCCAACCTCCTTTTGCATGTTCTATGCGATTGGATGAGAAATATCTACTGTGCGCCTCCCCGGAACGCTATTTAAAAAAGATGGGGCAGACCGTTATTTCCCAGCCAATTAAAGGAACCGCTCCCCGAAGTAGGGACAAGAAAGAAGATGAAAAGCTAAAGCAACAACTCGCCCAAGATGAAAAGGAACGTGCGGAGAACATCATGATTACGGATTTGGTACGCAATGACCTGTCTAAAAGCGCTTTGAAGGGGAGTGTCATTGTTCAGGAGTTGTGCCAAGTGTACACCTATAAGCAGGTGCACCAAATGATTTCCACGGTTACCGCTACCGTCCCAAAAGACAAAAATCCGGTCGAGCTTATTGAAGAGACCTTTCCCATGGGCAGCATGACCGGTGCCCCAAAAATTTCGGCCATGAAAATTATCGAGGAGTTGGAGGAGACCAAAAGAGGCCTGTATAGTGGGGCAGTTGGTTATTTTGATCCCAATGGGGATTTTGATTTCAATGTGGTGATTCGTAGCATTCTCTACGATGCGGCAAAAAAATACATATCCTATTCGGTGGGAAGCGCCATCACGGCAAAGTCGGATCCAGAAAGGGAGTATGAAGAATGTTTGTTGAAGGCCAAGGCCATGCGTAGCGTCTTGGAAACGTGCTGATCTTTATTGCTATTTTTGTGTCATGCTGAAACAGTTCACCGAACATATCAATTCCAATCTCCCTTTCCTAAAGGAAAAACCACTATTGTTGGCTTGTAGCGGGGGAGTGGATAGCGTGGTATTGGCCCACTTATGTGTCGCATCTGGGTTGAAGGTGACCTTGGCCCATTGCAACTTTCAATTAAGGGGGGCGGAAAGTGATGGAGATGAGGCTTTTGTCCGAAATCTGGCCCAAAAATTAGGTGTTGGGATGATGGTCAAATCGTTTGACACGGAGAAATATGCGGTGGCCCACCGAGGGTCCATCCAAATGGCAGCAAGAGAGATGCGCTACCAATGGTTCAATGAGGTTTTAAATACCGGAGAGTTTGATTTTGTACTGACAGCACATCATGCCGATGACGATTTGGAAACCTTTTTAATCAATCTGTCTCGGGGAACGGGCATTGAAGGTCTTTCAGGGATCCCCGTTCAGAATGAAAAAGTAATTCGCCCCTTGTTAAACTTTTCAAGGCAAGAAATCTTGGATTATGCCAAGGACAATGCCTTGGAATGGCGGGAAGATAGTAGCAACTCGGAGAGCAAATACCTTCGCAATAAAATCCGATTGGACATTGTGCCCCAACTCAAAACACTGCATCCGACTTTTTTGGAAAACTTCAAGCGAACCCAGTCCCATCTGGAGCAGACCCAATCTTTGGTACAGCTTCACGTGGAAGAAATCAGAAAAAAACTGTTCGAAAATCAAGGGGATATCATCAGAGTGAGCGTGGAAAAGTTACAAGGACTTAAACCTTTGGTAGGGTATCTATACGAACTCTTCCGAGCGTATGGCTTTACGGAATGGAATGATGTGGAAGGCTTGTTGCACGCCATGAGCGGCAAGGAAGTGCGTTCCAAGACCCATCGTTTGGTAAAAGACCGTACCCATTTGATTTTGTCCCCAATCGAGACAGGATTGGAGGAAGTGTTTTGGATTTCGGATGATGTCAAGGAACTTGAAAAACCTATCAACCTTAGGTTGCAAAACGTTAAAACCATTGAAAATACAGGAAGAAACACCATCTATTTGGATAAGGAAAAGTTAAACTTCCCGTTATTGTTAAGGAATTGGGAAAAAGGCGACTACTTTTATCCCTACGGAATGGATGGCAAGAAGAAACTGTCCAAGTTCTTTAAGGATGAAAAAGTGGATGTCATTTCCAAGGAAAAACAATGGTTACTCTGTTCCAACGATACCATTGCCTGGGTTGTGGGAAGAAGGGCGGACAAACGGTTCAAGGTTGAGGATTCAACCAAGGATATTTTAAAGATTACACTGGTTACATGAGGTATTTTTTACTTGTATTTGGTTTTTTTATTACTACCCTTGCCCTTTCTGCGCAAACAGATGCAGACCCTGCACTTTGGAGTCATGAAGTAAAAAAATTATCGGATACCGAGTACGAATTGGTCTTTAAAGGCAAGATCATGGATGGTTGGCATGTGTATTCCCAATATACTGCCGAAGGGGGTTCTTTGCCTAGTGAGTTCACCTTTGAAAAGGCTGGAGAGGATTACGAGCTTATTGGTAAGACCACAGAAAGTGAAACCATTAAAGAATACAGCGATATTTTTGAGGTAGAAGAAACCTTTTTCAAAGAAGAGGCCATTTTTACCCAGAAAATAAAGCTGCTCAATCCAGATGTTCGACAGATAACGGTCAATCTCTTTTATCAAATCTGTAAGGAAGTCTGTATTCCCAAAGATGCATTGTTCCAAATTTCGTTGGATGGCAATGCGTTTGCTGAAACCAAAAAAGAATTGGATGAGCGCAGCCTGGCCTTGGGTGAATCACTTCGTGTGGACCTAAAGAACAAATCTTTATTGAATCAAGGAGGTCTTGGGGGCTCCGAAGGAAAATCCAATCTATGGATGATTTTTGGTCTGGGCTTTTTGGGAGGACTTATTGCCTTGCTTACGCCCTGTGTTTTTCCCATGATCCCATTGACGGTATCATTTTTCACCAAACAATCACAGCAAAAATCAAAAGGAATTGCCAACGCGGTTTTGTACGGATTTTTTATTGTGTTGATTTATTTCTTGTTGAGTTTGCCCTTTCATCTATTCAATTCGGTAGACTCACAAATATTGAATACCATAGCCACCAATATTTGGCTTAATGTCTTCTTCTTTGTCATTTTTGTGGTTTTTGCTTTTTCATTTTTTGGTTATTATGAGCTTACCTTACCCAGCTCATGGGCCAATAAGATGGATTCAGCCTCATCAAAAGTAGGAGGAGGCTTAGGAATCTTTTTTATGGCATTGACCTTGGCTATTGTCTCCTTTTCGTGTACAGGACCAATTTTAGGAGGACTTTTAGGGAGTACAACCCTCGCTGATGGTGATGTGGCCACCAATTTAACGGTGGGCATGGTAGGCTTTGGCCTGGCATTGGCCTTACCCTTTGCGCTCTTCGCCCTTTTTCCGGCGTGGTTAAATTCTTTGCCCAAGTCTGGGGGATGGATGACCACCGTAAAAGTGGTTTTGGGCTTCTTGGAACTGGCCTTGGCCTTCAAGTTCCTCTCCAATGCAGATTTGGTGGGTAATTGGGGAATATTCAAAAGAGAGATTTTCTTGGGCATTTGGATTGTACTGTTTGTGCTCATGACCCTTTATCTTTTCGGAATCTTCCGTTTTGCGCATGATGGTCCCAAACAAAAATTATCTACAACCCGAAAAGTGTTTGGTCTATTCGGACTGTCATTTTCGGTATACTTGGTGCTGGGGACTTTCAATCTTATACCATTAAAACTTTTGAGCGGTTTTCCGCCTCCTGATTTTTATAGTGTGGTTGAAACCGAAAGTGATTGTCCGTTGGGATTGGATTGCTTCAAGGATTTTGACGAAGGCGTTGCGCATGCCAAAGAAGTCAATAAGCCCATTTTGTTGGATTTTACGGGTTGGGCTTGTGTGAATTGTAGAAAGATGGAGGAAAATGTATGGAGCCATTCCAGTATATATCCTCTGTTGAAGGATGAGTACGTTCTTATTTCACTTTACGTAGATGATCGAAAAAAGCTTCCCGACTCCGAAAAGTTTGATTTTCAGTACGATTCTGGAAGAATAAAAACCATAGAGACCATTGGTCAAAAATGGGGGACCTTCCAGACCATTAATTTCAATGCCGCATCACAACCGTATTACGTATTGCTATCCCCTAAGTTGGAAATATTAAATGAAGCTGTGCAATATGTTGATGTGGAGACCTATGAAAAATGGTTGCGTTCAGGACTGGAGAAGCATCAACTTTCCATGAATAAATAACAGTTATTTTTTAGTTGGTTTTTAACGCATTCAAGAAAATAAACTTACCTTAGAATGCTAATTAGCTTAACCAAAATTCGATGAAAAAGATAAAAAAGGTACTCTGGGCAATAGCCATTTTGCTACTGCTCATAACCGTTGGAGCGCTTATTTTTGTCAACACACTTAAACCTGATTATTCTGGAGAAAAACCATTGCCCGGTTTGCAGGAAGAAGTCAAGGTTTTTTATGACACCTATGGCATTCCCCATATTTATGCCAGCACAGAGGTAGATGCCGTAAAGGCGTTGGGGTATGTACATGCCCAAGACCGACTTTGGCAAATGGAATTATTACGCCGTGTGGCCACTGGAAGACTTTCAGAGGTTTTTGGAGAAGATTTGGTAAAGACGGACAAGTTTTTTCTCTCTTTGGGTATAGACGAGTATTCCACCCAAACAGTTGCTCAACTAAACATGCAGAGTGAAATGGTTGTGCTTTCCAGAGCCTACCTTGAGGGAATCAACGAATTCATAAAAAAAGGGCCGACCCCTGTAGAGTTCCATCTCACTGGATTGGAAAAAGAGCCTTTCACATTGGAAGACATTTATAATGCAGTTGGTTATATGGCTTTTAGTTTTGCCATGGCCCATAAAACAGACCCGTTGTTAACCAGTTTGCGTGATAAATTGGGAGAGGAATATATGCGCGATTTGGCAATAGATTCCGACACTTCTACTGTATGGATCAAAAATTATCGAAAAACTTCCATGGATTCATTGGCTGTGGATATTACCAAAAGTGTAACCCAAGCATTGGATAAGTTACCAATACCTCAATTTATTGGAAGCAATAGTTGGGTCATTGCGCCTGAAAAAACCAAAAACGGCAAGGTTATTTTTGCCAACGACCCCCATATTGGTTTTGCTCAGCCTTCTGTATGGTACGAGGCGCATGTAAACACCCCAAACTACGAAAAGTACGGATATCACATGGCGGGCATTCCGTTTCCAATTTTGGGCCATGATAGGAACTTGGCCTATGGAATGACCATGTTCGAAAATGATGATATTGATTTCTATTATGAAGAGGTACACCCATCGGATAGTACAAAATACAAGGTTGCCAATACATGGTTGGATTTTGAGTATGTGAACAAGACCATCAAGGTGAAAGATGGTGAAGACATACCTTTTACGTACAAGAAGACACACCATGGCCCGGTCTTAAATGGCATTGCTGACCAGATTTCACAAGAAAGGCCTGTATCCATGTCCTGGGTCTATACAAAGCCCAAGAATGAGGTTTTGGATGCCCTATACGGAATAAGCCATGCTACCAATATAGAGGAGTTTAAAAATGCCTTGCCCAAGATTCACGCCCCAGGACTCAACATTATGTACGGGGATTCAGAAGGGAATGTAGCTTGGTGGGCCGCGGCAAAGCTCTACCAAATGCCGGATAGCTTGTCCACAAAATTTATTTTGAATGGATCAACAGGGAAAGAAGAGCCATTGCATTATATAGACTTTTCCGAAAACCCAAGTGCGATCAACCCGCCTTGGCATTATGTGTATTCTGCCAACAATCAACCGGATTCGATAGCCGGACAGCTTTATCCCGGGTATTATTTGCCCGAAAACAGGGCTAAACGTATTGTGCAACTGCTGGAGGCCAAGGACAATTGGGATAGGGAATCGGCCTCCGAAATGATATTGGATGTGACCTCTTCGGTAAACCCTGAATTAATTACCGAGCTCATAAAGCTTTTTGATGTTACCCAACTGTCGGATGAGCAATTGGTCCAGGTAGATTCCTTAAAGAATTGGGATGGAAGCTATTCCTTGAACAGTACAATACCAACGCTATACCATCGCTGTGAATATTTCACGGTAAAGAATACTTTGGAGGATGAGATGGGCGAAGAAATGTTCAATAAGTTTTTGGCAACCCATCTCTTTAAGCGACAGATTGCATGGGGCGCTAATATGGCCGAGGGGCAGTGGTGGGATAATGTGAACACCAAGGATGTGGTGGAAACCCGTAGGGACATAGTCTTAAAATCTTTTTCGGACGCATGGATTTCCCTAGTGGAAGACTTTGGTCCTGATTCCAGCCAATGGACATGGGGCAAGGTTCATACATTGGAACACCCGCACCCAATAGGTCAGGTAGAATCATTGCGAAAATACTTCAATGTGGGGCCGTTTCCAGTTGAAGGAAGCCGTGAAGTAATTAACAATATGGGTTTCCCTTATGATAGTACCGGACTCTATAAAGTAAGCATTGGACCATCTACTAGGCGTATTGTTGATTTTTCCGATATAGAGAACAGTATCAGCATTTTGCCCACAGGACAATCAGGCAACCCGTTCAGCAAGCACTACAAAGATCAAGCGGAAATGTATGCACAAGGCAAGTTCCGAAAAATGATGATGAACCAAGAAGAGATTGAAAGTACCGCTGAATCCGTGCTTATCTTTACTAAAGAATGATACTATTAAAAAAATCCGTTGCTTCTAAATGGGCTTACGTCAACTGGGAACCCGGTATCCGTCAAACGGGAGATATTTGTTGATAGGGATTACTTACTTTTTGGGATGATTTAACAAGAAAGTCCCAAATGCTCATAAAAGTCTACGGAAGCGCCGTATTTGGCATCGAGGCAACAACCATTGTTGTAGAAGTAAATATTGATAAAGGCGTGGGTTACCATTTGGTCGGCTTGCCCGACAATGCCATCAAGGAAAGTAATTATCGGATAGCTGCAGCTCTGCAGAACATTGGTTACAAAATTCCCGGTAAGAAGATTACCATCAACATGGCCCCGGCCGATATGCGAAAGGAAGGGTCTGCCTACGACCTTACCTTAGCTCTCGGTATATTAACGGCTTCGGAACAAATTAAATCCAACGGAATTGAAGATTATTTGATCATGGGAGAGCTTTCGTTGGACGGGAGTCTTCAACCCATCAAAGGTGCTCTACCCATTGCCATAAAAGCACAAAAGGAAGGATTTAAAGGATTTATCCTTCCCAAGGACAATGCTTCCGAGGCCGCAGTGGTCAATGGCTTGGAAGTCTATGGTGTTGAGAACATTAAGGAGGTAATAGATTATTTTGATTGCGGAACCCCACTGCATCAAACCATTGTAGATACCCAAAAGGAGTTTTACAACAATATAGACCATCCAGAATTCGATTTTTCGGACGTAAAGGGGCAAGAGAGTATAAAACGATGCATGGAAATTGCGGCAGCTGGCGGGCATAATATTATTTTGATAGGGCCACCGGGAGCTGGAAAGACCATGTTGGCCAAGCGACTACCTTCCATATTACCACCAATGACCTTGCAAGAGGCCTTGGAGACTACCAAAATACATAGTGTGGTGGGGAAAGTTAAAAATCAAGGGTTGATGAGCCAAAGACCTTTCAGGAATCCCCACCACACTATAAGTAGTGCTGCATTGGTAGGCGGAGGAGGTTATCCACAACCCGGTGAAATTTCCTTGGCCCATAATGGAATACTTTTTTTGGACGAGCTTCCGGAATTTGAACGGAGGGTACTGGAAGTGATGCGTCAACCCATGGAAGATAGGGAAGTCACCATAGCCAGGGCCCAATACACCGTTACATACCCCAGTAGTTTCATGTTGGTGGCCAGTATGAACCCAAGCCCTTCAGGATATTTCAATGACCCGGATGCGCCAGTGACTTCATCCCCAGCAGAAATGCAACGATACCTTGGCAAGATATCAGGGCCCTTGTTGGACCGAATCGACATTCATATTGAGGTGACCCCAGTGCCTTTCGATAAGCTGTCAGAGGAAAGGAACGGGGAGGATAGCTTTACGGTTAGAAAGCGTGTAATGGCAGCTCGAGAAATACAGACCCAAAGGTTTAGGGATACAGAAAGCATACACTACAACGCACAGATGGGAACCAAGAGCATTAGAAAATTCTGTGTTTTGGACAATCCGTCCAGAGAACTCTTGAAAATGGCCATGAAACGGTTAAATCTTTCTGCGCGGGCCTATGACAGGATATTGAAAGTATCTAGAACCATTGCTGACTTGGAGAATGCTTCCCATATAAAAGAAAACCATATTTCCGAAGCTATTCAATACAGAAGTTTAGATCGCGAAGGTTGGTTAGGGTGATTCCTTGAAGAATATATCAACACATAAGATGTTCATAATCAAAATGATAAAAAACATCAAAAAAATCGGGAAAAGTGTAAAAAATACGTTAAACATTGTTTGTCAGCCAATTAATGAAACAATTATACAATAATTTTGCAGCCGTTTTTAAATTAGTGTACTGTAATGCAATGTGTAGAGTTGAATCCTGCAGGAAACTTTGACCCGTGGGAGCAAGAGAAGATAGATGAGTTGCTGCATCAAAAAATAACACAATCGTTGAGTGATCGGTTAGTGTTTGAAAATGAGAGTGTAAAGCTATGGGAGCTGCGTCTGGCACCACGCCAACGGATTCCTTTTAGAAAACACAATACCAACTATGGTTGGGTTTGTACAACAGGTGGATTGGCCTTGACCCGCTATGGAAATGGCAAAATAGACATGGTTAAGTTGGATCCAGGGGATACTGAATATTTTGAGTATCGCGGAAAGAACTATATAAACGATTTGGAGAACATTGGGGAAGACCCCATTGTCATCAACATTCTGGAATATAAGGAAACCAAGCTGGACAACAAGTTGCAGTTTTGCAACTAGATGGCCTTAATGTTTGCCTTAAGACCAGAGATGATTCCCAAAATATTCTGAACGGTATCTTCAAGATAGTACTTCACGGCCAAATGGGGAATCCGTATGGTTGTAAACCCATTTTTAAACGAGTGCATGGCATCTTCTAAATCGTTGATGGCTTGCTCATGGGTTATCATATTGTAGTCTTTGTCTATTTCTATATTGAGTTTTACCCGGGAAATGGCAATGTCTACGGAGCGTTTGCCATCCCACCATTCCAACATGGGGTTGGCCCCAGCTTCTTTTAGTGCGTAAAAGAGTTGTATGGCCTCTAATGGGGTATTGTTATTTAGGATGACCCTTTTAATGAGTCTGGTATGTCTTTCGCAAAGTGCTACACTTAGGGAGTCTAAAGATTCCCTGTATTGTTCGTGTCCGATACTTCTGGCGCAATCCTTACATGTCATAAGTATTTGTTCGGTTTAGGTCTATGTATGATTTGGGATTATTATAACTTTTGCTTTTCCATTATCGTATAAATTGTCGATATAAAACACCCCACTTTTAGACGAAATGCATTTTTTTGGATGAAATGCAGCATTTCTCCCAATATCCTCTTATTTTGAATGCCAAGAAATCAACACGGATATGTGGAAAAAAATTGGGCCAGGGGTTTTGGTGGCCGCTGCATTTGTGGGGCCAGGTACTATTGCCATGTGCACTGTGGCCGGGGTCCGGTTTGGTTATGCCCTTATCTGGGCTTTGTTCGTATCCATTCTTGCCACGATTTCACTTCAGGGAATGGCCGGAAGAATAGGAGTAGTGACACAAACAGGACTTGTGGACGTGGTAAAAAATGAGCTGACAAGTCCTTGGGCAAAAAAAATAGTGGTTGCGATGGTCTTGGGAGCCATTCTAATTGGCAACGCAGCCTATGAGGCTGGAAATATTGGCGGGGCAACCCTGGGACTGGAACAACTTTTTCCCGATAAATCGCTAATGCCTTTTTATCCACTTTTAGAGGGAGTTGTAATCTTTCTTTTGCTTTGGTTCAGCAATTATAAATTGTTGGAGCGGATTTTTGTGGGATTGGTCGCTCTAATGGGCGTATGTTTTGTGATATGCGCTTTTTTGACCCAGCCTTCCATTTCGGATATATTACAAGGTATGTTTGTTCCTGGCCTGCCCGAAGGCAGTTTGTTGACCGTTATTGCCTTGGTAGGAACCACTGTGGTGCCCTACAACCTTTTTCTCCATGCCTCTTTGGTAAAGGAAAAATGGAAATCCGATAAAGACTTGAAAGCGGTGAAGTGGGATACGGCCATCTCCATTGGATTAGGGGGCTTGGTATCCTTAGCTATCTTGGTCACCGCTTCTGCGGCACCTATAGATGATGTAAACCATGTTTTGGATATGGCCAAGGGCTTGGAGCCACTATTTGGAAGAATGGCGGTACATCTTATGGCCATTGGTCTATTGGCTGCGGGGGTCACTTCTGCCATAACTGCATCCCTTGCCGCTGCTTTTGTGGCTAGCAGTTGTTTTGGTTGGAGTGGGGGAATGCAGGACAAAAGGTTCAAAATGGTTTGGAGCTTTATCTTGTTCTGTGGGGTTTTCTTTTTATCGTTTGATATAAAACCTATTCAAGTCATCCAATTTGCCCAAATGGCGAACGGAATACTACTGCCCATAATGGCAATTCTGTTGTTGTGGATTGTAAACCGAAAGTCAGTAATGGGGTCTTATAGAAATAGCACGGTTCAGAATGCTATCGGAGTAGGCATTGTGGGATTTACCATTTTTTTAGGCTTGAAAAGTATTCTCACCGTAACCGGATTGTTGTAGATGAAAAAATGGTTTATAGATATGAATTGCGATGTGGGAGAAGGAATGGGCAATGAAGCTTTGCTTTTTCCCCACATAAGCTCCTGTAATATTGCTTGTGGTGGACATGCCGGAGATGAAACCACCATGCGACGGATTGTAAATCTGGCCAAAAAGCATCATATAAAGGTGGGGGCACATCCTTCCTATCCGGACAAAGTGAATTTTGGAAGGGAGGTCATGGATATTCCACCCCAAGAACTACAGGATAGTATCAAGGATCAGTTAAAAACCTTTATGAAGGTTTTGCAAGGTGAGAAGGTCAAGCTGCATCATATTAAGGCGCATGGGGCTTTGTACAACCAAACAGCGAAGGATGAAAATTTGGCCGAAATCTATTTGGATGCGATAAACCAGTATAAGGAGGAAGCATTTTTATATGTTCCGTTTGGCTCAGTAATGGAGACAAAAGCCGTGCAAAAAGGTTTTAAGGTTTGGTTTGAGGCTTTTGCGGATAGAAACTATACCAATAATCTGGAATTGGTTTCCCGAAAACTGGAAAATGCTCTGATTCAGGACCCTAAAAGTGTTTTAAAACATATGGTTCCAATGATAAAGGAGAATAAGGTATTGACGGTCTCTGGTGAGGAAATAAAAATTGAAGCACAAACTTTTTGTGTGCATGGCGATACCACTTTCGCATTGGAAATATTGATGTATCTTTCGGAAGAATTGCCCAACCACCAGGTACTATTACAAAAGTGAAAAGTTACCCCATAACCATCAAGCCCTTTGGAGAACGTGCCATACTTATTGAATGGCCCAACCAAGTTGAAGAAGCCATTTTGGCGAACATCCTCGATTTTTATGATGCTTTTAAAGAGTTGAAACTTCCTGGTTGGGAGATGTCCGTTGCATACAATTCCTTGACCATGGTATGCAATAAAGAGCATTTGGATTTTGAGCAAATCAAAAAGGTGGTTTTGGACTGTCACGCCAAG
>JAUICT010000479.1 GCA_030429325.1 Bacteroidia bacterium | reverse complement strand
TCTCTTGTATCTTTTCTTTTGAAAACCTTCTTTTTCCCTCCTAGATTATTTGTAATTTTGAAAAAATATAACAATTCACGATTAAAAAGTTATAAATGTCAAACACAGCGACTGCTATTGGAATGGAAGAAGCTTTAAAAAAGCTTGGACTCAAAGAAATAAACAATGGAACTTCTACAGGTTCGGAGCATTTTGGTTCGGGTGATACCATCGCTTCCTATTCACCTGTCGATGGTGCACTCATCGGGAAAGTAACAACCACTTCTCCTGAAGATTACAAAATGGTTATGGATGCAGCCACCTCTGCTTTTAAAAAATGGCGATCCATCCCTGCACCCCAAAGAGGTGAAATTGTAAGACAGTTCGGGGATAAACTCCGTGAACTCAAAGAACCTTTAGGCAAATTGGTTTCCTATGAAATGGGAAAAAGCTACCAAGAAGGGTTGGGTGAAGTCCAAGAGATGATAGATATCTGTGATTTTGCCGTTGGCCTTTCCAGACAACTGCACGGATTGACGATGCATTCGGAGCGCCCTGGGCATAGAATGTACGAGCAATACCATCCACTTGGTGTAGTGGGAATTATCTCTGCTTTTAATTTCCCGGTTGCTGTTTGGGCTTGGAACACCGCATTGGCATGGGTCTGTGGTGATGTGTGCGTCTGGAAACCATCGGAGAAAACACCTCTCTGTGGTGTTGCATGCCAAAACATCATAGCCGAAGTACTTCAAAAGAACCATCTACCAGAAGGAATTTCATGTTTGATCAATGGCAATTACAAAGTGGGCGAGCTCATGACAAGTGACAAACGTATTCCACTGGTATCAGCAACAGGTTCCATCAGAATGGGTAAAATTGTGGCCCAAGCCGTAGCGGCAAGACTGGGAAAATCGCTATTGGAGCTTGGAGGTAACAATGCCATTATTGTAACTCCCGACGCTGATATTAAAATGACCGTAATCGGTGCCGTATTTGGTGCTGTCGGAACGGCAGGACAACGTTGTACCTCAACCCGTAGATTAATTATTCACGAATCTATTTACGATCAAGTAAAAAATGCAGTTACCGATGCCTACAAACAACTTAGAATTGGTAATCCTTTGGATGAAAACAATCACGTTGGTCCCCTGATTGATGTTGATGCCGTTAAAATGTACCTCAACGCTCTTGAAAAAGCTGAGAAAGAAGGCGGTAAAATACTTGTAGAGGGAGGGGTACTTGAAGGGTTGGAATATGAAAGTGGCTGTTACGTAAAACCGGCCATTGTTGAAGCCGAAAACTCCTTCAAAATTGTTCAGGAAGAAACCTTTGCCCCAATCTTATACTTATTAAAATATTCCGGAGAGGTTGAGAACGCGATTGAACAGCAAAACGGTGTTGTACAAGGTCTTTCATCGGCCATTATGACCAACAACCTTAGAGAGGCCGAGCGATTTTTATCAGCTTCAGGTAGCGATTGTGGTATCGCCAATGTGAATATTGGAACTTCAGGCGCAGAAATAGGAGGTGCTTTCGGAGGGGAAAAAGAGACTGGTGGAGGTCGCGAAAGTGGTTCTGATGCTTGGAAAGTTTACATGCGACGCCAAACGAACACTATAAATTACACTACAGAATTGCCCTTGGCACAAGGCATTAAATTTGACTTATAATGTGTTGGTAGTTAAACCCATAAAAAAGCCCGGATATCCTCCGGGCTTTTCTTTTTTATGAATTCATCATTCCTTTGGTGCAATCCTATGGACCAATTCATATAGGATACTGTACTCAAAGCCTCCTTCCGGCATTATTTCCCCCATTTTGGATTTGGAAACCACTTCTTGGAAATCAGCATCCATTCCACTGGGATTGTAGCGCAGGTAGTTCATGGCATCAGAGATTTTGTCAAATCCATCCCAAGTCAGGACAGAAAATCTGGAAAGCTTTCCACTAGGGTAGACTACAGACATCATGCCCCAAGATTTCATGCCCAAATTTCCACTTTTAATGTTCTTCTGATGAAGTGGCTTCCAGAGTTCTTTGTTCTCTTGTATAAAAGCATTTCTACTTTTGGGCATGGCATAGTTTACCAAAGCATACTTGTAGTCTCCCGGAATCATATCCTCCATTTGTAACCAATAATCAAAGGGAATCTTGGTAAATGAATTGGTCTCTACCATACCTGGCGCCACACCCATCGCCTTTACGTTTTCACTGGTCCATACTTGGCTTGGGTCGGCAGCCTCAAAACTGTCATGTATGTTTACAAAAACATAATTGGGAGCACCTTCCTCGGTTACCCCCACTTTTCTCCAAAGTGACCAACTGGCCATTTTACCCTTATCTACCGCAGCTTGGGCCACTTTTGCCCAATACTTCGTTTCTTTTTCAACAAAATCAGCCTCCCTGTCCTGAGGAACAACCCTATACTGAA
>JAUICT010000478.1 GCA_030429325.1 Bacteroidia bacterium | reverse complement strand
CCTGTAAGATGGAATCCAGTTCAAATTGCGAAGTAACCATGGTTATGGTTCCGGATATCACCGCAGTGTCATAACCAAAAAGAAAACCTCCTAGAGCAGCTACTGCCGAAATAAAAACCACATACTCTAGGTTACCTTCTTTAGCAATCTGATCAAGATTCATAATACATACTTAATTGAACCGCAACTTAATGATATTTATTTTTATAACGTGTTTTATTAATAATTTTTTTATAAATATCAATGGCAACCCAAGTTACGGATCAACTCAAAACAAATTTCCGGTAAGCTTACATCCCGAAATACTCCCTATACCTGTTGTATAAATGCCCTGCTTGCAGATATGCCGATTGCGGACTCATGAAATGTGAAAATTCGAATGTAATCGCTTTATGATAATTTGCTCGTTGAGCCGCTTCTAGCTTCATTCTCAGCTTATCAAATTTTATAGGGAAAAATTTTATGGGCATATCCCTACTGAAAGATTCAGCATTGGTCCAACACTCTATTCCATACCGATCGGCCAACTTTTTGTTTACCCCGAAGAACGCATCCAATTCATCATAATCAATATGCCCGTCTTGAAAGGCACAGGCATCCACCACTTCATGGATTCCGGAAAATATTTCGTCCCACTCTTTTTCATGCTCCACAACGGATACCGCTTCGGATTTGGTCAACGTTCCTGAAGCCGCGGCCACGGCCTTTTTCCCATCAATCCAAGGGGAAATCAATGTGGGCAATCCTCCAGAAACATCTTTACAGTGTTTGCCCAATTTATGAAAGGAGGTGATGGCACCCTTAGTCCTTCTACTGATTTCACCACTCAGGTACCATCCTTGAAAACTTTTATAGCGACTGCCATAGTTCTTCCAAACTTCATCGATCACATACAAATTGGAATCTATTTCCTTGGTCAAATCTCCCGTATCCCAATATTCACCGGAATCGTATAGCCCAAAATAGAATTTCATTTTATACTTCTCGGCAAGGCGAAGAAACAACTCCAATAAATCCACCGAAGGTCTATAACATCCTTTGGAAAGAAGATATTCCGATGGATACGTGATAAACTTTCTATAACCGGACCTGATCATGATCACCGTGTCTATCCCAATTGCTTTCATATGCTGGAAATCACGTTCCCATTCCTTTTCACCCCAATTCTGATGGGGAATATCATGGGATATTTCATCCAAAAAGGTACCCGTAATCTGCAGCCCCTGCTGTTTTGGGACAATCAAATTTGATTCTTCAAAAACCAACTCAGGCTCAGAAGCATTTAAATACGGTTCTGCAAATAATGCCGTTCCACCAAGCATGGCATTCTTCATAAATTGTCTACGTTTTGAATCTTTTTTCTCCATAAAAAGTTTTTAGCGCACTTCAATCAAATCTAAGTGCAGTTGTTCATAAAGTCCAGGAATAATGATATCAGGGTGATTTCAACCAATCCGAGTCACTAAAATATATAATTCACGGCATACATTGTTTACCATAACGAATTCATATTGATGGATACTTTCTACAATTGATAGCATCCCAAACCTGCATTTTTTGCACAGAACAGTAGGCAATAACCTTATAAACCTCATTAAATTGCACGTATTTCGTGTACATAGTCTCTCAAATCCTTAGTTTTGCGTTTTATTCCTTCATTTATGAACAAAGTCAAAAGGCAAAACCTCATCCTGAACTTGGTCAACACCAAAAGAAAAGTATATTCCAATGAATTGGCCTTGGAGCTCAATGTTTCCGAAGACACCATTAGAAGGGATTTAAACAGTCTCTCTGCCGAAGGGCTTATCAATAAAGTACACGGTGGCGCCATAAGCAAAACCCAAAAATATTACAGCTATAACCACAACCTTATCATCAATAATGACAAAAAGGAACTTATAGCCCAAAAAGCCATGAGCCTTATTGAAGACGATGCCTCTATGATCATTAGTGACGGCACCACCAATCTTACCTTCGTGCGTTTTCTACCCAACAACATCCGCGCCACAGTATACACCTATTGCCTTCCCATTGCCATGGAACTGGCCAATCGTCCCAATATTGAACTTTTTTTCTTGGGCGGAAAAATCAACAAAAATTCTTTGGTCACCATTAGTTTGGATGTCATCCAAAAAATTTCCAGACTCAAGGTCGATTTTGCCTTTTTGGGCACTGGAAGCATTACCCCAGCAGGAATAACAGAAGGTTCTTATGAGGTAGCCAGCATTAAACGCGAATTCGTGACCGCCGCAGACCAAACCATATCTTTGGTAACCGCAGACAAGCTTGACAAAAAGCAGAGCCATATCGTATGCGATATCGATGAGATTTCCACCTTGATTACTGACTTGGACCCTGCCAACCCTCTACTGGATGAATATCGAGCAACAGGGGTTAAATTGCTGTAAGCA
>JAUICT010000477.1 GCA_030429325.1 Bacteroidia bacterium | reverse complement strand
TGCCCAAGCGTAAGTGGGTCAAAAGATCCTGGAAAAATTGCGCGCCTCATGAGTGGAATGTTTTTTTAAAAATACAGAATTTCTATCGCAATGCTTCTTCAATGGCGCTGGCAAATAATTCTTCCAACGTAATACCGGCGGTTTTTGCCTGTTGAGGAAGAAGACTTTCCTCAGTAAGCCCTGGAGTGGTGTTTACCTCCAAAAGATGGGGAATATCTCCTATGAAAATAAATTCACTTCGAGTATAGCCCTTTAAATCCAAGGTTCTGTATATAAATTCTGCCAAGGCCCTTACTTTGGTTTCTTGGATTTCCGAAAGCCTTGCCGGGGTTATCTCTTGGGATTTCCCCATGTATTTGGCTTCATAATCAAAAAAATCGGTCTCTGAAATAATTTCTGTGATGGGCAGTACGGTAATTTCGCCGTTATAGGTAATCACCCCAACCGAAACTTCAGTTCCGTCCAGAAAAGATTCAATGATTACCTCACTATCTTCTTTGAAAGCTGTTGTAAGTGCATTTTCCAGTTCTTCTTTTTTATAGACCTTGGATACCCCATAACTACTGCCCGCTCTATTGGCTTTTACAAAGCAAGGTAGTCCTACTTTGTCTACAATGGCATCTTTGTCAATGGTTTGTCCCTTGTTCAAGTAATAAGAGGTGGCACATTGTACGCCATACGGCTTAAGAGTGCTCAGTAAGTCCCTTTTGTTGAAGGTAAGAGCTGACTGATAGTGATTGCAGGAAGTCTGGGGAATGCCTAGAAGTTCAAAATAGGCTTGGAGTAGACCATCTTCCCCTGGTGTGCCATGAATGGCATTGAAAACACAGTCAAACGTAATCTTTTCCGCAGCGGGTTGAATACTAAAATCCGATTTGTTTACCGGAAACTCTTGGTCGGAATCATCCAAATACACCCATTTTTCCTTCGTAACCACTATACGATAGGAATTGTATTGTTCTCTGTCCAAATATTTGTGGACCACGTTACCGCTCTTTATGGAAATGCCATACTCGCTGGAGTAACCACCCATAATAATGGCAATGTTTTTTTTCATCAGCTTGTCGAATATCGGAACGCCAAAGTAAAGAAAAAAGCACTGGCTTTCCTATATTTGTCCACATAAGGATTTCAAATGAAACATTTTTTTGGTTTTTTGAAAAGCAAGACGTTCCTGATTCAATTGGGCCTTGCAGTCGTGGCTTCGGTGCTCTTGGTGTTTTTGGCATTGCAATGGCTCAAGGGGACAACCAACCATGGTGAGTTTGTGGAGGTACCGGACTTTTCCAGAATGTCGGTCATGGAAATGCGCAAAGCAGTCGAGGAAGCCGGGCTACGTTATCAGGTGTTGGATTCATCCAATTATGATCCAGACTACCCAAGGTTTTCCATTTTAGATCAAGACCCTCCCGCTGGAAACAAGGTCAAATCTAACCGAAAAATCTACTTTACAGTAAATCCATCTGGGTATAAAAAGGTCAGTGTTCCCGATATCATCCAAGTTACGCAACGCAATGCCACTTCAATGTTAAGAGCCGTTGGACTGGATGTGGAGCGGGTCACTTACATTGATGAGTTGGGCAAGGACATGGTCTACAATATGAAGCATAAGGGAAAGTATGTTAAACCAGGGGATAAGTTGCCCAAAACTTCCAAGGTTGAGCTTATTTGCGGTAACGGAACCATTCCCGGAAGTGCTCAGGTACGGGCAGATTCAGAGTGATCATGGATACTTCGGACAATCAGGAGCTTTCTCAAGAAGACCTCTTTGAGCATTACAGGTTTGTAGCCTCAAAAGGACAGGATCCTCTTCGTGTGGACAAGTTTTTGATGAATTTCATTGAGAATGCCACAAGAAACAAGATTCAGCAGGCAGCTAAACAGGGCCATATTTGGGTAAATGGTACCATTGTTAAACAAAATTACAAAGTAAAGGCAGGGGACGAGGTCAAGGTAATGTTTGAACACCCGCCTTATGAATTTCTCCTTACCCCAGAAGACATTCCGTTGGATATTGTTTATGAAGATGATGCCCTTTTGGTGGTGAACAAGCCGGCCGGTATGGTGGTACATCCCGGTCATGGCAATTATTCCGGGACCCTGATCAACGCCTTGGTCCATCATTTTGATAACCTCCCCAACAATAGTTCGGAACGCCCTGGATTGGTGCACCGTATCGATAAAGATACCTCAGGGTTATTGGTAATTGCCAAGACAGACTTGGCCATGACACATTTGGCGCAACAGTTTTTTGAAAAGTCAAGCGAACGGGAATATGTGGCTTTGGTCTGGGGCAATGTGGAAGAAGATGAGGGCACTGTGGAGGGGCATATTGGCCGGAATCCAAAGAATCGCCTTCAAATGGTGGTTTTCCCAGAAGGTGATGAAGGAAAAGAAGCGGTGAGATCGGAAG
>JAUICT010000476.1 GCA_030429325.1 Bacteroidia bacterium | reverse complement strand
ATTGTAATAATATCGGAGTTCGTTGGTATCAAAATCCAAGTTTACCGAAGGTCCAGCCACATACGTTTCACTATCAAAAGGCAGGTAATAGCTGTCCGTACCGTCCCAACGGGAGATTTTAAGCTGATTAAGTCCATTCTCACGCTCGGAAAGTACATAATAGTCCCTGAAAATTTCGGCATCCTCCAACAATACATCCTCACGATGTGGGATAAATTCTTCCCAATGTTCGGATGAAGTCTGACCTTCACTGACTTTCATCAGTTTAAAATTGGTGGCCTTGTCTTTATTGGTAAGCACATAAAAATTGCCTTCGTAGTGCGAAATAGAATACTCCACTCCCAAATCACGGGGCGAAAATATTTTGAAATCCCCATTGGGGTTATCGGCATTCAAAATTTGATATTCAGAGGTGAGCGTGCTCACCGAACCGATCACGATAAATTTCCGGGACTTGGTCTTATAGACAAAGGTATTGTAGGTATCATCCTCCTCATGATATACCAATACATCATCCGCTGAAGAAGTCCCCAATACATGCTTGAAAATTTTGTCCGAACGAAGCGTTACAGGATCCTTTTTGGTATAAAACAAGGTCTTGCCATCATTGGCCCAAACCGAACTCCCCGTAGTATTTTCTATGATATCCGGAAAAATTTCACCGGTTTGCAAATTTTTTATCTGAATGTTGTACTGTCTCCTTGAAACTGTGTCTGTAGCAAAAGCAGCCAAGGTATTGTCCGGGCTTATGGTAACCCCTTTTAAGTTGAAGTATTCATGGCCTTCGGCCATCTGGTTGCCATCGAACATGAGTTCCTCCTCTGCCTCCAAACTTTCCTTTTTACGCGAGAAAATGGGGTATTCCTTTCCTTCCTCGTAACGGGTAATGTACCAATAACCATTCAACTTATAGGGTACCGAAGAGTCGTCTTCCTTGATTCGGGATTTGATTTCCTGAAAAAGCGTCTCTTGAAACTCCTTCGTATGGGCTGTCATTTTTTGATAATACTCATTTTCGGCATTTAGGTAATCAATCACATTTTGATCTTCCCTATTGTTCATCCAGTAATAATCATCAATCCGTACATCGCCGTGTTTCTCCAGTTTTGTTGGTTTCTTTTGGGCCACTGGGGGTTGTATACTCATGGAATCTTGTTTAGTATTTTGGCAAGAACCTGCAAAAATAAGGCTTAAAATGATACTATAAGTGAGTGTTTTGGAATGTCCCATGGATTTAAATCTCTTCCAATGTATTACTTTTGAAGTCAATTACAACTAAAAAATTGCGACTATGTTTGGAGACTTAATGGGTATGATGGGAAAATTGAAGGAGACCCAGAAAAAGGTTGCCGCCACCAAAGAGCGTTTGAATACCGTACTGATTGATGAAGCATCCGCCGATGGCCTGTTGAAAGTGACCCTTACCGCCAATAGGGAAATAAAATCCATTAGTGTGGACGATTCGCTTCTGGAAGACAAGGAGCAACTGGAAGATTATTTGGTGCTCACCCTAAATAAGGCCATTGCCAAAGCCACTGAGGTCAATGAAACCGAATTAGCTGCCGTGGCCAAAGAAGGCATGCCCAACATCCCGGGAATGGATTCCTTTATGAAATAAGTTATCCTATTTTCTTCAAAATGGCGAGGAAGTGGTCGTGCATGGCGTCCGTATAGTCCAAATGGGTGACAATACGCAATTTTCCCTGCCCCATTCCAATGATGGATATCTGGTTTTCTTCCAGTTTTTTCAAGAAATCCTGGGATGACATCTGGGATTCATCCAACTCAAAGATGATGATGTTGGTTTCTATGGGCTCCACTTTTTTAATGAACCCAAGCTTAGAGAGTACTTCCCCGATTTCGGCTGCTTTTTTGTGATCGTCCGCCAATCGGTCAATGTGGTGGTCCATGGCATAGATTCCGGCTGCGGCCAAAAAACCGGCCTGACGCATCCCTCCACCCAGCACTTTACGGACACGAAGCGCCTTTGCAATAGTCTCGGAATCGCCTACCAATACAGAACCCACAGGGCAACCCATTCCCTTGCTGAAACACACACTAATGGTGTCAAAAAGGGCTCCGTAGCTCTTGGGATCCTCTTTCTTGGCCACCAAGGCATTCCATAGTCGGGCTCCATCCAAATGGTATTTAAGGTGGTGTTCGTCACAAACCTTTCTGATTTTTTGAAGTTCGGTAAAATCCCAACAGGCTCCCCCTCCCTTGTTCGTGGTATTCTCGATGCAAACCAAAGAGGTCAAGGGACTGTGGTAGAAATCTGGAGGATTTATGGAGGCTTCCACCTGTTCGGCCGTCATCATCCCACGATGCCCATCCACCAATCTACAACTCACGCCACTGTTAAAGCTGACCCCACCTCCTTCATAATTGAAGACATGGGCGTATTTATCACAAATTAATTGC
>JAUICT010000475.1 GCA_030429325.1 Bacteroidia bacterium | reverse complement strand
TGAACGAATCACTGGAAGATCGCTTAAAACGTTCGGTGATTTTGGCCGATGCAAAGCATAGCGATCATTGCCCTATTTTATTGGAAATAGAAAAATAACAATGTCTTAAAGATTAAAAATTAAGGTTGATTACCTTAGTTCTCCGAAAAATTAGTTTGATGAAGTACACAAGAATTCCGCATACCGATATCAGGATCAGTAAAATCTGTTTGGGCACCATGACTTGGGGGAGGCAGAACAATGAGGACGATGCCCATGAACAAATGGATTATGCCTTGGATCAAGGGGTCAATTTTTTTGACACGGCCGAGATGTATCCTGTTCCACCCAAAAAAGAGCTTTATGCCGTCACAGAAGAACTTATTGGAAATTGGTTCAAAAAATCTGGGAATAGGGATAGAGTGGTATTGGCCACTAAAATTGCCGGAAGGGGGTATGCCGCTAAAGAGATTAGGGATACAGGCTTTAGCAAGGAGAGTTTGATTGGTGCGGTTGAGGGAAGTTTGAGGCGTTTGCAAACCGATTATATTGATCTTTACCAATTGCACTGGCCGGAACGGAACACCAACTTTTTTGGACAACGTGGGTTTAATGCCCATGCGATTGATGGTTGGGAGGACAATATTCATCAAGTGCTGGAAACCCTTCGGGATTTAAAAGCAGAAGGGAAAATAAGACAGGTTGGGATTTCCAACGAAACCCCTTGGGGTACCATGCGGTATTTGGAAGAGAGCAAGGTGCACCAAAGCTTGCCCCGTATGCTCACCATACAGAATCCGTACAGTTTGCTGAATCGATTGTTCGAGGTGGGGCTTTCCGAGATTTCCATGCGGGAACAAATTGGGCTTTTGGCCTATTCACCCATGGCATTTGGAGTGTTGAGCGGAAAATATTTGACAGACATTCCGCCCAGAAAAGCCAGGGTGACCTTATTCCCACAATACGACAGATATAGTAGTCCTGCTGCAGTTGAAGCTACAAAAAAATATGCCGAGTTGGCCAAGGAACACAATTTGAACATGGCCCAGATGGCCTTGGCGTTTGTGAACTCCAGACCTTTTGTTACAAGTAACATCATCGGGGCCACAACCATGGAGCAACTCAAGGAAAATATTGAAAGTATAGAGGTAAATCTTTCGGATGAGGTGTTGAAAGGGATTGATGAGATTCATAATTCCATTCCCAATCCTTCTCCATAAAATCAACCGAATAAGGAAGAGACGATATCCTCGATCTTGGATACTTTATGTATTTGGATCGAGGTGTTTTTTAACCCTATTTTATTGCTTTTGGAAACAAAAATGGAAGAAAACCCCAATTTTTCAGCTTCAAGTATGCGCTGGTCCACTCTCTGAACAGGTCTAATTTCTCCCGCCAGCCCCACTTCTGCGGCAAAGCAGATGCCTTTTTCAATGGGAATATCGGCATTGCTTGACAAAATGGCGGCCAATACGGCCAAATCAATGGCGGGGTCATCCACTGAAATTCCTCCGGTGATATTCAGAAACACATCTTTGGCGGCCAATTTAAACCCAGCACGTTTTTCCAATACGGCCAAGAGCATGTTCAAGCGTTTGGCATTAAATCCCGTAGCGGAACGTTGCGGTGTTCCATATACTGCGGTACTCACCAAAGCTTGGATTTCAATAAGCAAAGGGCGCATGCCTTCCACCGTAGCGGCAATGGCCGTTCCACTGAGGTCTTCCTCGTTTTTGGAAATAAGCACTTCCGAAGGGTTGTTCACCTCACGTAGACCACTGCCCTGCATTTCATAAATGCCCAATTCTGCGGTAGAGCCAAAACGGTTCTTCAAAGAGCGGAGGATTCGGTATACGTAATTTCGGTCACCTTCAAATTGAAGGACCGTGTCTACCATGTGTTCCAATATTTTTGGCCCTGCAATGGTGCCATCCTTGGTAATGTGCCCCACCAAAATAACGGGAGTGTGGCTTTCCTTGGCAAATTTGATCAACTCCGCCGCGCATTCACGAATTTGGGAGATACTTCCCGCGGCAGACTCAATATAGTCTGTATGTAGTGTCTGGATGGAGTCAATGATGACAAGATCAGGTTCAACGTGGGCAATTTGTTGAAATATATTTTGGGTCTTGGTTTCTGTGAGGATATAGCAATTTTCGCTATTGGGTTGAATGCGATCTGCCCGCATTTTAATCTGCCGTTGACTTTCCTCCCCTGAAACATAGAGGGTTTTAAAGGGCAGTTTCAAGGCAATCTGGAGCAAAAGCGTACTTTTTCCAATGCCAGGCTCCCCACCCAATAAAGTTAAGGAACCGGGAACAAGTCCACCACCCAGCACCCGATTGAACTCTAGGTCCTGAGTGTCCAACCGTTGTTCACTCTCATGGGTGATTTCAGAAACACGAAGGGGTTTGTTGGCTTTTTTATCGGAGACATTGCTGGTCTTCC
>JAUICT010000023.1 GCA_030429325.1 Bacteroidia bacterium | reverse complement strand
CTACATCGATTTCAACCGATGTTCCAGCGATGAAGAACTCCCCGGCGCTTACTGTACCAAATTGATATTGTTCATAGATGTATTGGGCCATATCATCAATCCATGAAGCCCAGCTTCCGGCATCCCTGTTGATAAATGTACCTTGATCGTTGTTTTGCACAATAAAGCGCTCAAATTGGGCTTGGTTGGTATTGTTACCCCAACCAATATAATGAATGTCCTCATTGATGGTACGCATTAAGATTTCTGATAGGTCGGTATCAGAATCAAAATCCGCTACCTCAAGGTCGTCCAAGTTTACGTTAAAGCGTAAAGCGCTGTTTCTCCATTGGGGTTCCCGCAATACATCTTTAAAGGCACGTAGTTCCAGTTTTTCAATGTTGATGTCCTTGAAATAGGCATTTTGTTGCTCATGGACATAAAACCCATAACTTCCAGAGGGGTGGGTCGTGTCGGAAATATCAAAAGACTGGATCCAATCGGTACCGGCATCACCTCCACCACCTCTTCGGGATACCTTGATATTGTTTCCGGACATGTCTATTTTAAAGTCAATTTTTTGTCCATTGTAAAATGCGGCAAACATATCTGCTCTATTGGCCTCCCAACCATAGGTTGCCGTTCCGGTTCTTCCACTATTGGTGTTTACGGCCAAAATGGTGGTTACTCCATTTTCCCTTTTTAGGATGGCCTCTGCAGGATATCCGTCTCCTGGGGCATAGTTGCGCAAGTTTCCACAAGCTGTATGGTTATCAATAATATAGGCGTAGAAATTGTCATTGTCTACTTTTCTAAAGATAAAGCCTACCTCGGCATGGGTATATGGTGCACCCGAAAGGCCAAATGTTGCGGATATGGTCCCATCTGCTACATCTCCAGTAGGGTCGTACATGGCCACACCGTAATTGCCAGAGTTTCGGGCTACTGGATCTGCCAAGATTTCGTTGGTGTTAGAGTCAAAGGAAAAATAAGGGCCATTGTAGGGACCTCCTCCGGCACTACTCAAATAATTGTGCGGGTTTGGCGGTTCGGCACCATTAAAGTCCATCTTGTTCCAACTGTTGAAGATGTCACTGGCATCGGCTTGATCAGAGGATATAGAACTTCGTTGAAAGGCTTCTACCCTGAGTTTTCCCAGAGGAATTCCTTTTAAGTGCATGGCTTGTTCCAGATCGTCCTCAAAAGTGGACAGGTCCACGTTTGCTGATCCAACGGTTACCATAACATCTACGTTGGGTCCTTGTTGTACGGTCATATCCACGGTTTGGGCCTTTACGGTCCCTACCAGCAGAAATAGTACGAAAAGCGATAAAATACTTGTGAAAGTCTGTTTCATAGTTGGTTGATCTATTGAAATATTGAATTTTGGGTGGGTTGGTTCATGGTGGTGTAATCAAACTTCAGATCTTGTCCCAAAACTGAACTACAGTTGGTGGGTACTGCAATGTTGAGGTATGATTTATTGCTTATTTCCTTGATCAGTGCAAGCCCTTCTGGATTTGATCCAAGGTTGCAGTCATAGACTATAAGCTGAATGTGGTCACCTTGGTAGAGACCTTCCAACATGGATAGTTCAAATTCTTGGTCCACTGCGTCGGAATCGTAAGTGATGTTTCCCAATTCAAAGGCATTATAGCTTGCATTGGCAAACAAATGAACAGCAACTATAGAGCTGTTGTTTTCCAAATACTCGCGAATGGATTTCCAAGGATTCCCATTTCCATCGATTTCCAATACCTCTGTATGGCTCGGTAAATTGTCGAGTACTTGTTGTTTCTGTGAATACTTGGCATCCATGATCACAATGCTGTTGGATTGTGCCATGGTTGCCGTCATAGTAAAGAGGAACAGGTAAAAAAAGGATTGCAAAACTTTTTTGTTGATTAAATCTTTCATTGATTTTAGTTTAAGATTGTGTCAATTGTGATTTTTTGGTTTTAATTTTCGTTCAGTAAAGGCATAGGAAGGTCACGCCTGCAAAATCGAGGCAATTCGCTCAGTGGCCCAAGTTGAATAAGGCCGCCTTAAAATCCTGAAAAATGTATTTGGATAGGTTCTAGTAAATCTCTTCCATAAAAAGGACTATTTTTAAATGTTATTTAGGTTGTTGTGCCTGTCATTTTCCTACATTCACAACATGAAGAGCTGTACAGATTTTCTTATTCTTCACCTAAGAAACGGAGGTGATATGGTCTTATTTTATGAAATCGCTCGAGGAATTGACAAATGTCAATTTAGAGTCATTTTCTTACATAATATGAAGCTAAATGAGCCCTAAAACCTATATTTCAATGGGTTGTTGGAAACAATTCTTACAAAAATATAGGTGCAGAAAATGAATTATAGGATGTATATGGTACCTCTATAAGATTTCCTTCATAATGCGGGAAAGGGTTTCTGCCCTCATGGCCAAAAAAGAAGCTAAATGTTTTTTTGGGATTCTTCCTACAATATCGGGTCTAATGTTTTCCATAAAATACTGAACCCGTTTTTTGGCATTGGGAATTCGAGCCAAATACACTCTATGCTCCGCCAAAATATAGTACTCCTCGAGCATGATTCTATTGATTTGACGCATTTCGGGAAAATTATTGAGACAATACTTGTAATCCTCATAGTCCAGATAATCACAGTGGGTTTCTTCGAGACTTTGGATATACTCTCTACTTTTCTCATTCCTGAAGAAGCCGGTTATAGAGGTGAAGATTTCATTTTCCGTATCGATCCATGTGGTAATCTCCGTGGAATCACTCAAAAAATAGCCCCGAACCATACCTTTTTTAATAAGGTATAGTCTATTGCAGACTTCCCCGGCCCTGCTTATGATTTCGTTTTTTCTGAAATAACAGCTTTTAATTTTATTGGCCAAATACGCCTTAAGGCTTGGGCTGAGTGGGTAAATGGAATTAAGGTACAGGATGATGAAGAGATTTTTCTCTAAATTCTGGCTGGAATGCATTTGGAATGCTGGTTTTGGTATAAAGTATTGAACAATGCATCAAAAACACCAAAATGGGGCGGGGCAGGTATTTTTGAACCCGAAAGATACGGTTTGATAAGTATTTGACGTAATGTTTTTTTGAAAAATGAACATTTGTTCTTCAGATATTGACATTTATCAAGAGCCCCCAAGTTGTCTAACGCCTAATTCAAAAATAAAAATGTTTTGAAAACAAAATTATTTTAAATAAAAAGGAATCGAAAGCTTTTTTTTATGAAACATTTTAGTTTATTTTGTTCAAAGGTCAGTCAAATAAGGTTGGCCTTACCTAACCATTAAAGTAGAACATGACCATGGAAATGGTGGAAAAGAATAGAACCCATACCGAAATAGAAATTTTTCAACAACCAGAAGTTTGGAAAAAGGTCTTTAAGGAAATTCAAGGACAACGCGACGGAATCAACAAGTTTCTTACTTCGCACTTATCAGATGGCAACACAACTATTTTACTGACCGGCGCCGGGTCGTCTGCCTTTATCGGTGAATCGGTTGAATTGGCCATTGCTGGGGCTACAGGGCTTAGTACTAGGGCCATCGCCACAACGGATTTAGTGACACACCCTGAAGTAGTGGATACCTTATCTGAGTCCCCTGTTATTTTAATATCCTTTGCACGATCGGGCAATAGTCCTGAAAGTGTGGAAACTGTAAAACTGTTGGAGGCAAGATTAGGGAATCTCAAGCATTTGGTGATCACCTGTAATCCGGAAGGAGCTCTCGCCAAAATGGCGGAGCAGGATTCTTCCACACATTATTGTATAGTATTGCCAGAGGAAACCAATGATAAGTCTTTGGCAATGACCAGCAGCTTTTCATCCATGCTGCTTTCCAGTTTGTTGGTGTTTAACTTGGACAAGTTGGATGAGGCCGAAACTTGGGTAGCACATTCAGCACAGGAAACACAAAAGATTTTTGATAATGCAGAACTTTTGAAAGGGTTGGCCCATTTGGATTTTGATCGGGCCATATTTTTAGGCTCGGGACCTCTTCAAGGAATTGCCAATGAGTGTCATCTGAAGTTACAGGAACTCACGGATGGCCAAGTGATTTGTAAGTATGATTCTTGTTTGGGCTTCAGACATGGGCCCAGGGCAGTGGTAAAGGAAAACACCCTTTTGGTTTTCTTCCTGTCTCCTGATTCCCATGTGGCCAAATATGAGAACGATCTAGTTTCCAGTATTGTTCAGGGAGGTGGTTATCTTGATATGGTATTGGTTGGAAAAGGCAATGGAACTTTGGAATCCAATTACATGATGCCAATAACCAAACACGCTAATGATGTGGCTGGTATTTTTATCTTACCCTATGTGGTCATAGGTCAGCTTTTAGGACTCTATAAATCACAGGAATTGGGATTGAATCCAGATAATCCATCAGTTAACGGTGCCATTAGTAGAGTAGTGCAAGGAGTAACCATTTACAAGAAGTGACATGATTCTTTGTATCTGTCCAAATCCATCCATTGACAGTTATGCCTATTTCAAGGAATTTGAAATAGGGTCGGTCAATCGTATGGAAAAAATAAAACCCTATCCGGGAGGTAAAGCGACCCATGTGGCTTTGGCTTTGGCCGAAATGGGAAAGAAGGTCACCCTGTTTGGGTTTTGGGGAGGAACCACAGGCCAATGGATCAAGAAGGAATGTGAAAAAAGAGGAATACAGGTTGAAGGGGTAGAATTGTCAGAAAATAACAGGCAATGTTATACCTTCCGTTCGGATGATTCCTCTATCGCCAATACCGAGATTTTGGAGCCTGGACCAACGGTAAACCTTGAAGACTGGGAATCATTTATCCTAAAACTACAGGAATTGGTAGGATTATCGGAAATGGTCAACCTATCGGGCTCTTGGCCCAAAGGCGTACCAGAAAATGCTAGCCAAGTTGTTGCCCAAACCTGTAAGGGATTGAATAAGAAGTTAATTTTGGATGGAACGGGAATCCAACTAAAGAATGCCCTTAAGACAGGATTTTACGGACTTCATATCAATGAGCATGAGGCCAAAGACCTTTTTGGAACCGATGACGCCGAAAAAGTACAGGAGGAGTTAAGAGATAGTGTACAACTACTGGCCTTGACCAAAGGTAAAAAAGGACTTTACCTAGCTGATGGAAAAGAAGTGGTACATGCCCTGAAACCCTTGGAAAAAATAATCAGTACTGTGGGTAGTGGGGATTGCCTTACCGCAGGAATATTGTACGCCTTGTCCGAAAATATGTCCTTGGAGCAAGTGGCCCGATATGGAGCGACCTTTGGAGCTGCCAATTGTGTCAATGACGATTTGGGCATGCTAAAACATAAAGATGTTATGGACTTTTTACCATCGACAGAAACCAAACTTTTGTGCCATGGCTAAAAACGATTTACTGGTAGTTGGGGAGCTCAATGTGGACCTTATTCTGAATGGAATTCAAGGCTTTCCCCAGATAGGAAAGGAAATAGTGGCCAACGACCTTACACTCACTTTGGGAAGTTCTTCCGCGATCATGGCGGCCAATGCCGCTGCGTTGGGGGTTTCTACTGCATTTGGGGGCATGGTGGGCAACGACCAATTTGGGGATTATATCCTGGAAACCTTGGAAGACCGCAATGTTAGTACGGCTTTTGTAAGAAGGTCGGATAGCCATCAGACAGGGGTTACCGTTGTGATGAATTACGATGAAGATAGAGCCAACGTTACCTATTGTGGTGCCATGGAGGCCATGACCATTTTGGATATTCCGTGGTTTGAAATGTCGAACTTCAAACACTTTCACCTTTCCAATTTCTTTTTGCAGAAAGGACTGCATCAAGATATAACGGCCATTTTCAAAAAAGTGAAGGGTAAAGGACTTACCACATCATTGGATTTACAATGGGACCCTGCGGATGAATGGAATTTTGACTATAAAGAGTGTCTTCCATATATTGATGTCTTTATGCCCAATGAAGCGGAGATTTTAAGGCTTACTCAAACGAATGATGTAGAAAACGCATTAAAACAAGTGGAACCTTATGCCAATACCATAGCCCTAAAAATGGGAAGCAAAGGTAGTTTGGGAATCAAGAATGGAGAACGGGTCCAAACGTCTGCCTTCAAGGCTGATGTTTATGTGGATTCCATTGGTGCTGGGGATTCATTCAATGCAGGATTCATTGCAAAATATCTACAAGGAGCAGAACTTGGGGATTGTCTCTTGAACGGTAACTTGATGGGGGCCATCAACACCACAATGGCAGGAGGCACGGAAGCTTTCAAGGATAAAAAAGCTTTGCAAAAGAAAATAGAACAACTTCAACACACAAAAACAACATCCTAAGTATGGAGCTTAAACAAACACTGAGAGAATTCACGAAACAGGGGCGAGGGCTTCTGGCAACCAACTATTACAATGTGGAAACCTTACATGGTGTACTTAAGGCAGCATCCGAGCTGAACGAACCTATTATATTACAGCTGACCAAAAGTTCCATTGATTATATGGGGCTAGAAACAGCGGTAAATCTAGGTCGCTCTGGACTTAAACAGTTTGGGGTAACGGGTTGGATACACTTGGATCACGGTGGTTCCGTAGAATTGGCACACAAATGCTTGGATGCAGGATTCGATTCTGTGATGATCGACGGAAGTGAACTCCCATTCGAGGAAAATGTGGCCATCACCCAAGAAGTGGTAGAATTGGCAAAACAATACAAGGCCCATGTAGAGGCCGAGCTTGGCTTTGTGGCCAAATTAGGTCAATCTACCGAGGGAGCTGGATTTACCCAACCCAATGAAGCCAAGGATTTTGTTGAAAAAACCGGGGTTGATGCCTTGGCCATAGCCATTGGTACCGCCCACGGATTTTACAAGAGCGAGCCTAAGCTTCAACTGGAACTTTTAAAGGAAATAGCGGCAATTACCCCTTCAACCTTGGTGTTGCACGGTAGTTCGGGTGTTCCCCATGATCAGGTGCAGAAGGCCATTTCCCTAGGCATATGCAAGATAAACTTGGCCACAGAGATCAAGAACATCTTTATGAAAACACTCCAAGATAGATTAAGGAGCAATGAGGAAATCGACCTTAGAAAGGTATTTCCAGTAGCAACGGAGGCTGTTACGGAGTTGGTAAAGACCAAACTATTGATGGTAAAGAATGAAAACCATGCTACGACCATTCTTTGATGCCCATGTGCATCTGAATACAACAAGTGGGGAAAAGATGAAAATGGCCATTGGCCATGATGCCTATTTCTTGTCCATAAATACCGATATTCCCTTTTTTCCATCTTTGGAAGAGCAAGAAAACACAGTTCATGAGTTGAACCAGGTTTTCAATGATCGGGCGGCCTATATCTGTTCTTTTGATATGAAACGATGGGGAAAGGAAGATTGGTTGCCAAGTGTGTTGACACAAATTAAACAGGGTATAGCCCGCGGTGCAAAGGGAGTGAAGATGTGGAAAAATATTGGGATGGATGCAGAGCTCAGGGATGAAAATGGAAATTTTCTGATGTTGGATCATCCTGTATTTGACCCCATATATGAATACATCCAAGCCAATGATCTAGTTTTGATCGGCCATCAAGGAGAACCCAAAAACTGCTGGCTGCCTTTGGATGAAATGACCGTGGATTCGGATCGTAACTATTTTAGTGCCCATCCTGAATATCATATGTTTCTTAATCCTGAATATCCTTCCTATGAAGCCCAGATTGTAGCAAGGGACAATGTATTGAGACGTCATCCTAAATTAAAGTTTGTGGGGTTGCACCTTTTCAGTCTAGAGTGGAATTTGGATGAAGTGGCCAAACGGTTGGATGATTTTCCAGAGACCATGACCGACCTTGCAGAGCGAATTTGTCATGTACAGTATCAAGCTGCACAGGACCGCAATAGGGTAAAGGATTTTTTTGTCAAGTACCAGGACAGGATTATTTATGGTACCGATGTGATTGATGATGGTTCGCTATCGGCACAAGAAGTGGCAGATAGATTGGAACACTTGTGGAAATTCCATTGGGATTTCTTCGCAACGGACAATACTATGGAGGCACCGGAATTCAAGGGAAAATTTAAAGGCCTCGCTTTGCCCGATACGGTGCTGGAAAAAATATTTTATTCAAATGCAGTCAACACTTACGGGGTTCCCGGAGTCTGACAAATTAAAACCAACCTTATGAAAAACAACAGGAGAAATTTTATTCGTTCACTTTCCATGGCAGGAATTGGCGTAGCTGGGGCCAATGCATTGGTTTCTTGCAAAAATGAATCCTCATCCACCGCATTGGGGACAGAAGTAGCCGCAACGGCAAAGGATTACGGAAAGCAGACATTTAATATGTCTGGTTATGCTGCACCTGCTCTGGAAACTGTTCGTATTGGTTTTGTTGGCCTTGGCATGAGAGGACCAGGAGCTGTTGGTCGCATTAGGCTTATTGAAGGTGTTGAAATCAAGGCGCTTTGTGATTTGGTTCCTGAAAAAGTGGAAAAGGCCAAAAAATTGTTGGAAGACACCACACATACTCCTGATATGTATTCGGGAAGTGAAGAGGCGTGGAAAGAAATGTGCGACCGCGATGATATAGATTTGATTTACATTGCAACTCCGTGGGCACTGCACACCCCGATGGCCGTGTACGCCATGGAAGCAGGGAAGCATGTGGCTGTTGAAGTACCAGCGGCCAAGACCATAGATGAATGCTGGCAGTTAGTGGAAACATCTGAGAAGACCAAGAAGCATTGTATGATGCTTGAAAATTGCTGCTACGATTTCTTTGAATTATTGACCCTTAATATGGCACGCCAAGGATTTTTTGGAGAGATCATTCATGGTGAAGGTGCTTACATCCATGATTTAGTGGGCCTTAATTTTGATAAGAAGGATGGATATGAAAATATGTGGCGCCTAAAGGAAAATGCATCACGTAACGGAAGTTTGTATCCTACGCATGGTTTGGGACCAATCTGCCAAATCATGGACATTAATAGAGGGGACAATATGGACTATCTTACTTCATTGTCCTCCAATGATTTCTCCATGCACCAAAAAGCGGTGGAACTGGCCAAGGAAGACTCCTTTTTCCAAGAGTATACTGATGATACCTTCAGGGGAAATATGAATACTACTTTGGTCAAGACCAAGAAAGGAAGAAGTATCATGATCCAACACGATGTAAGTTCCCCTAGGCCGTATTCCAGAATACATTTGGTAAGCGGTTCCAAAGGCATCGCCCGCAAATGGCCCGCTCCTGCAAGAGTGGCAACAGGACATTCTTGGTTTAGTGAAGAGGAAATGAAAGCCTTAGAGGAGCAATACACGCCCAAAATTGTGAAAAAGGTTGGTGAAATGGCCAAAAAAGTTGGCGGACATGGTGGAATGGATTTCATAATGGATTGGAGACTTATAGACTGTTTGAGAAATGGATTGCCCTTAGATCAAGACGTTTATGATGCTGCACTTTGGAGTGCCATTGCACCTTTAAGTGAGCAATCTGTGGCCAACAGGGCACAATCCATTGATATTCCTGATTTTACCCGTGGTAGTTGGGAAAGCAATGCTCCGGTAGATATTTCTTTGGAAAAAGGAGCCACTACAGGGGTTAATATGGGTATTTTGGGGTAGATTTTCAATAGGAATTAATGGGGGCTGGTAGTTTTTGGTTATAAGATTAAAGTTATATTTGTTTTTATAGCTAACCGAAGCCAACAGAATTTTGATGAAAAAAACAGCATACCGAAGGGCCAAAATCCTTGAAGAACTGGATAAGGATGGACAAGTAAATGTCAATAAGCTCAGCAAACTCTTTGGTGTCAGTGAAGTCACCATTAGAAATGACCTAGATAAGCTCGAAAAGAATAATCTACTCGTCAGGGCCCATGGCGGGGCATTCAAGTCCAACAATATTGTTTTAACCTTCAGTCAGAAAAAAAAACTGAACATGGAGGTAAAGACCAAGATTGGGAAGAAGGCTGCATCAATAATAGAAGAAGGAGACACCATTATATTGGATTCAGGGACAACTACTTTTGAGATATCCCGGTTTTTACGTGACTTTCAAAAGTTGACAGTTATTACCAATGCCCTTGATATAGTAAACAACTTGGCCCAACAAGAAAATTTGGAAGTGTTTATGCCCGGAGGATATCTCAAGGAATTTTCGATGTCTTTGGTAGGTCCGTTGGCTGAGCGAAATCTAAAACAGTTGTCCTGTAATAAACTATTCTTGGGTGTTGATAGCATTAAACCGGATAAAGGTGTGTTCACCCATCATGTTGAAGAAGCACAATTGAACCAGCTGATGATCAATTTGGCCGAAGAGGTAATTTTGGTATCCGATAGCTCGAAATTTGCCAAATCTGGAATGGCATTTATTTGCACCAGCAACCACATCCACAAATTGATTACGGACAGTGGTATTACAGAAGATCAGATTAAAGCACTTGAAAAACACAACGTTGAAGTTATTGTGGTGTAATTCACTATATACAACTTAAAGTGAGTAAGCCCCTATATTTGCCGATGATATGGAAACCGCTCCATCTGTTGGACATCAACAACTTCCCATAGAACATAACTGGTCTAGGAATACTGTTAACTAGCTGTTTTATTTCGAATTACTCTGTTTGAGGAACCACAGATTTCGAGCCCTACCGTTGGATATCCGTACACCTTTTATTTTCCTGTCACCATCTCTGATAAATTTTAGCACACTCAAAGGGTATTCCCCCGTATATAGGTCTTTTTGCTTTTGGTCGAGAGATAACTTGCCATGCCTAATGTGGTGGGCGTATAGTTTACCGTCTGAAAAATGGATGGTGTAGGCTGTTTGTATTTCAGGGCTATAATACGTGCCTACAAACTCTTCGGCGTTTTTTACATTCGACTTCAGGGGAGTGTATTTTTTAAAAACCAGAGGACCTCCGCTGTTTCGGAAGATGGTCATTACGTTTTTTTGAAACGTGAGTATGGTTTTATTTTCCCTGTCAATTGCCTCAAATCTGTCTATGTCCACTGGGATAAACTTGGAATTTCCATTGTCCAGGAATAGGGTGTCCCCACTTACTTCGATTTTTTGTTCCTGTAAGGTTACATCATTCCAATAATACCCTTCGTAAGATTTTATTTTGCTCTTTGAGGTTTTCTTTGCGGATATGGGAACGGGTAGGGCAATATCCCCTAAGAGAATCTCTGTAATTTTGGAAACTTTGGAAGCCGGTGCTGACCTAGAAAAATTGGTGAGCACTACAATACTGATTTCTTTTTCGGGAAATACAGCGACATTGGAACGGAACCCTCCAATGGACCCTCCATGGCTTATACGCTTTTCTCCAAAAAATTTATCCACATTTACCCCAAAGGCATATTGGTTATGACTGCCATCGTTGAGTGGATCTAGGGTTTGCATAAGTTCGAATGCTTTTTCCCAACCCGGAAGAGGGGCATAGAAATTTCTTAGGTATTTAAGAAGGTCAGCGGTTGTGGTGTGCATATTCCCTGACCCCACATAACCCCAATACTCCACTGCACGGTTAAACCCAGAGAAAGTTGAATTATACGAAGTAGCATTATTGGGGACCACTCGGTTATATTGGTCTTCTACATAGGTGTTTTCCATACCAAGGGGAGAAAAGATTTCTTGCTGCATGTAATCCACAAAAGTTTTTCCGGTAACCTTTTCAATGATGTTGGCCAAAAACATATAACCCGTATTGCAATACAGGTATTCCGCTCCCGGCTCAAAATTCAATTCTTCCTGATCAACAATAATGCGATTTAAATCTGCATTGGTCTTGTAATCATCTCCTCGCCATCCTGCCAAGGCAAGAAGCGCGTGAAGACTCCTTAGCCCACTGGTATGATGCAACATATGGCGAATGGTGATTCTTCGACCAAACTCTGGTAGTTGATCAATGTAGTTGTCAATAGTATCATCTATAGATAGCTTGCCCTGTAAATGCAAGCGTACAATACCCAAGGCACTGAACTGTTTGGAAACTGATGCCACATTATATTGAGTACCGGGGGAGTTGGGTACCAAATATTCCATACTGGCCAAACCATACGCTTTGGAGAAAACCGTTTTGTCCCCTTGCATAATAGCGATGGACCCTCCAGGATGGTTGGGACGGTTCCATTCAAGAAACAGGCTGTCAATTTTAGCAGCTTTATCCGCAGGTAATTGGGCAGATGAGATTCCCCAGAAGAGAAAAGCTAGGAGGAAAAATGGATTGTAAAAAGGACGCATCATAATATTACTTATTGAATCCTGCTTCGGCCAAAGTGATCAATAGTGCCAGTTTAATGGATGCTGGCCCTGTTTCATCATTTAAATACCATTCGTGAAGGGAGTGTGCACCACCACCTTTTCCGCCCCGGCCAATACAAACAGCAGGGATTCCTTTTGATACGGGAATGTTGATATTGGTTGAACCACGCCCCAATTTAGGTTCTACACCAAAATGTTTCGTAGCAGCCATTGTTTTTTGAATCAAGGGTAGGGAGGGAGAAAGTTCACCAGAAGGTCGATTTCCAATTTGAACCAATTCATAGGTGACCTCGTCTGTTATACCACTTGAATTATATTCCGAAATAGCTTTATCCACGGACAGTTTGAAGAGCTTTTCAATTTCATCCAAATTATTGGGATGCAAGGCACGCATATCAACCTCCATCCAAGATTCAAAAGGAATTGAATTGACCGAAGTTCCTCCACCAATTCTACCCACATTAAAACTG
>JAUICT010000022.1 GCA_030429325.1 Bacteroidia bacterium | reverse complement strand
GGTCCAGCCAGAAGAGGAGACCAAAACAGTATGCAGGAACACTTAAAATTGCTAAAGGACAAAAAACAAATAGAGCTTTACAAGTTGTGCAGTGCAGCTATAGAACATATATATGAAAAAGAATTATAAAGAACTTTTAAGTGATATAACCACTTTTGTTTTTGATGTTGATGGTGTTTTTACAGATGGTTCTGTATTGATAACCTCAAAGGGCGAGTTATTGAGAAAAATGAGTGTCAAAGATGGCTATGCCCTTAAAACGGCCATCCAAAAGGGTTATAGGGTATGCATCATCACCGGAGGCACTAACGAAGGTGTCAAGGAACGTTTGAAGGGTCTGGGGGTAACCGATTTTTACATGGGAGTACACCACAAACAAGAACCCTTGGAGGAATATCTGGACATTTATAATATAGACCCAAAAAATGTGCTGTACATGGGTGATGATATGCCAGATATCCCCCCTATGAAGATAGTCGCCGTAGCCACTTCCCCACAAAATGCGGTACAAGAGGTTAAGGCCATTTCTGATTACGTGTCGCATAAAAACGGTGGTGATGGATGTGTTCGCGACATCATCGAACAAGTTCTAAAAGTGCGTGGTGATTGGAACGATAACTTCAGTGCTGAAAATGACTGAAAATCCACTCAACAAAAAGCTCAAGGGCCATAAGCTCATTTTAGGTTCAGGTTCTCCTAGGAGAAAAGCATTCTTGGAAGAGATGGGGCTGGATTTTGAAGTCCGTCCAAAAGCTGTGGAAGAGATTTATCCACAACATTTACAGGGTGTGGAAATTTCGGAATATCTAGCACAGCTTAAGGCTGTTCCATTTAAAAGTGAACTACTCGAAAATGAGATTGTGGTCACCTCTGACACTGTGGTATGGCACAACACTACTTCCCTGGCCAAGGCGGCAACCAAAGAAGAGGCTTTTACTATGCTCCGGACCCTTTCTGGGGATTGGCACCAAGTAATCACATCCGTTTGTTTTACCACCTCTAAACTCCAAAAGACCGTTAGCCAAATTACTGAAGTTAAATTCATGGCGTTTACCGATGCTGAAATCAATTATTACATTGAAAATTTTAAACCTTATGATAAGGCCGGTGCTTATGGTATTCAGGAATGGATTGGTATGGTGGGAATATCAGAAATTAAGGGTTCCTATACCAATGTTGTTGGGCTACCTACCCATTTGGTTTACAAAACGTTAATGGATATGGTTTCTTGAGCAGGGATGCTTAACTTTACTGAAATCCATCTTCATGACACCTTTTCGCATTACCATTTTTTCTTTCCTCATCCTTTTCTCATTTATTTCATGCAAGGAAAAATCCAGTTCAGAAAACCTATCCTTGGCTGCTACTGACAGCGAGGTGGTATTGGAAGCCGTTGCACCAAAAAAACAACTCTCCAATGCGTTTAAGGCATACTGGTATGCTGGGGAAGCAGAGATTACTTCCTACAAATTGGAACAAGCCCGGTATGGGGAACTCAGGGATGGAAATGCTGTACTTATTTATGTGACAGAACCTTTCTTGCCCGAAAAACAGGTCAAAGCAGATACTAAAAATCCAGAAAATGTATCTGTGTTAAAACTCAATGCCACCAAAAACTTTTTAACGGGCATCTACCCCTACTCTATTCTCAGTAGCACCTTTTACCCCGTTCATGACAATCAACATGCCTTAAAAACAAGTTTATCAGTTCAAGAATGGTGTGGTCACGTATATGCCCAAATCAACAACAGAAATACTTTTGAGTTTACTTCGCATTCGTATTTTGAGAAGGAGGCTGACCAAAAGTTGAGCTTGGAAAAAGAACTATTGGAGAATGAAGTTTGGACGAAGATACGGATCAACCCATTTGATCTTCCCGTAGGGGAAATAAAAGTGATTCCTTCATTGGAATACCTTCGGCTAAGCCATAAAAAAATTGAAGCTTATGGTGCCACTGGTGCACTTTCTTCAGAAAATGGAATGGGAACATACACCCTAACCTATCCAGATTTGGAAAGAACGCTTCAAATTTATTTTTCCCCGGAATTTCCATATACAATTCAAGGATGGTCCGAAGAATTTAAAAGTGGATTTGGGCCCAATGCCAAAGTGTTGACAACCAAAGCCACTAAAATCAAATCCCTGAATACACCCTATTGGAGCCAAAACAGCAATGCGGATTTAAGCCTTAGAGATAGTTTGGGGCTATAAGTATGGGAGGTCAGACAGCCTGTTAAAGATGTTCTAAATTCCCAACCCCTGCTACTAATCTTTCTATATTTGGGGAACCACAAAAACCAAACTATGCGTCATTTTCTGGTTTGCGCCTTTTTCTTTGTTGGCATTATTTTCCATAGCGTTGCCCAAAAGCCGGACAAACCTACATCTGCTGAAATCTACCATAACCTCCAAAAGTTGAACTTTTTAGGGACTGCCCTCTATATTGCAGCGCACCCCGACGATGAAAATACCCGGTTAATTTCTTATCTGTCCAACCACGACAAGGCCAGAACGGCATATCTATCACTTACCCGTGGAGATGGTGGACAAAATTTAATCGGTCCAGAGCTTCGGGAACTCTTGGGCGTATTACGGACTCAAGAGCTTCTGGGTGCCAGACGCATCGATGGTGGTCAACAATATTTTTCCCGGGCCAATGATTTTGGTTTTTCAAAGCATCCCAAAGAAACCCATAAAATATGGGACAAGGACAAGGTATTGGCCGATGTGGTATGGGCCATCCGTAACCTAAAACCGGATGTAATCATCAATCGGTTTGATCACCGCACACCGGGCTCGACCCATGGTCATCACACGTCCTCCGCTATGCTAAGTCTGGAGGCTTTTGATTTGGCCAATAATCCCAATGCTTATCCAGAACAGTTGACCGAAACATCCATTTGGCAACCTAGGAGAGCTTTTTTTAATACCTCATGGTGGTTTTACGGTAGCGAGGAAAACTTTGAAAAGGCCGACAAGTCCAAGATGATGAAATTGGATATTGGGGTATATTACCCAGAATTGGGACTTTCCAACAACGAAATAGCGGCATTGGCCAGCAGCCAACATCTTTGCCAAGGTTTTGGACGACTGACCAATAGAGGTTCCACGGACGAATATGTTGAATTGTTGAAAGGTGATTTACCTCAAGGGAATAGCCTTTTTGATGGTATTGATACAAGCTGGTCCCGTATAAAAGGGGGTACTGCCATAGGGAATATCTTATACCCCATCGAGAAAAATTTCGATTTCACAAATCCTTCCAAGCATGTGCCTGACTTGGTGAAAGCCTATCAGCTTTTACAAAAAGTGGAAAATGAACATTGGAAGACAGTAAAATCCGAAGAGTTAAAAAATCTCATTCTCGCTTGTGCTGGATTGTATTTGGAAGCCAGTTCCGAAAATGCCTCCACTACACCTGGAAGCACAGCCAAAATCAATATTGAAACAATCAACCGTAGTTCGCAAAACATAACACTCAAGGAAATACATCTTATTGGTGCCACTGCCTCCATACAGCCCAACAAAGTGCTCAAAAACAACCAAAAGGAAAACTTTTCAATGGACTTCCCCGTTCCCAATACGGCTAATTACTCCAGTCCCTATTGGTTAAATGAGCCTGGTACTTTGGGCATGTACACGGTAAACAAGCAAGACTTAATCGGTAAACCAGAAACTCCGGATGCCTTCGTGGCCCGGTTCGTTTTAGATTTCAATGGGGTTCCGATCAATTTTGACAAACCTGTGGTCCATCGTTTTTCAAAACCGGACAAAGGCGAGCTGTATGAACCCTTCGTGGTACTTCCGCAAGTGACTTCCAAAATCGATGAAAAGGTTTTGATATTTGCTGATGCCTCTTCCAAGGAAATTCAGGTAAAGGTAACAGCTGGAAAAGACAATGTAAAAGGCGCGATAAGTTTGAACCACCCAGCTGGATGGAAGGTCTCCCCTGCCAATATACCATTTTCCATCCCCCAAAAAGGACAGGAACAAAGTGTGACGTTTACTGTTACTCCGCCTTCTTCCGAAAGTGAAGGAAAAATTTCCCCAATAGTTACCGTTGGAAATCAGGTTTATCGCAAGGAACTTGTGGAAATCAATTATGGGCATATTCCCAAGCAATCCATTTTATTGCCTTCTGAAGCCAAAGTTGTCCGGATGGATATTCAAAAGACTGGTGAACACATCGGTTATATAATGGGCGCAGGCGATATGGTCCCAGAAAGCTTGGAACAAATTGGGTATACGGTTCATCTTATTGACCCCAACGATATTCAGCAAGGTACATTGGATAAGTACGATGCCGTTGTAGTAGGTATTAGGGCATACAATGTAGTGGATGCCTTAAAATTTAAACAACCTATTTTGTTCGATTATGTAAAAAATGGAGGGAATATGATTGTGCAGTACAACACAGCGGGAAGATGGGCCGAACAATTTGAAAACATAGCTCCATATAACCTTACACTGTCCAGAGATCGTGTAACGGATGAAACCGCTAAAGTGGATATTATTGCTCCTAACAATTCTTTGGTGAATTTTCCCAACACCATAAAAGAAAGTGATTTTGATGGGTGGGTCCAGGAAAGGGGATTGTATTTTCCATCCGAATGGAGTTCGGAATTTACGCCTATACTTTCTATGCACGATGAAGATGAATCACCAAAAAACGGAAGTCTTTTGGTGGCACCTTATGGAGAAGGTCATTATATTTACACAGGACTCAGTTTTTTTAGGGAGCTCCCAGCAGGAGTTTCTGGAGCCTACAAGCTTTTTGCCAATATGCTCTCCGTTGGAAAGGATGAAGTAAAAAAAGAAAACCATGTCAAAGGATAATATGGAAACCAAGTTCGATTGGAAAAAGGAATACACTGCGGTGGTTATCTTGAACGCACTGTATATCCTTATTTTTTATTTCATCATGATACTAAATAATTAAAACCTTAATGGCCTTATTAGATTGGATCATTCTTGGTAGCACATTGCTCTTTATTGTTGGATATGGGGTTTGGAAAACCCGCGGCAGCCAAAATGTTGATGACTATGTTCTGAGTGGCAATGATGCCAAATGGTGGACCATTGGTCTTTCCGTAATGGCAACCCAAGCTAGTGCCATAACTTTTTTGTCCACCCCGGGACAGGCATTCCATGACGGTATGGGATTTGTCCAGTTTTATTTTGGACTCCCGCTGGCCATGATCGTTATCTGCTTGGTATTTATTCCCATCTACAAAAAACTAAAGGTCTTTACCGCCTATGAAATGCTCGAGGGAAGGTTTGACCTGAAGACCCGAACGCTCACCGCCTTCCTATTTTTGGTACAGCGTGGACTCGCGGCCGGTATCACCATCTTTGCACCATCTATAATCCTTTCTGCAGTGTTGGGTTGGGATTTACGTACATTGAACATCATCATAGGTATTTTGGTCATCATTTACACTGTATCTGGGGGCACTAAAGCAGTGAGTGTTACCCAAAAACAGCAGATGTTCATCATTATGATGGGAATGTTCTTTGCCTTTTTCTTCATCTTGGGTTCTTTTCCTACGGATGTTTCCTTTGATAAGGCATTAAAGATTGCAGGGGCCAACAATAAATTGAACATACTGGATTTTACGTTTGACACCAACAACCGATACACTTTTTGGAGCGGTATCACGGGAGGTTTCTTTCTGGCCTTGGCCTATTTTGGAACCGACCAAAGCCAAGTACAGCGCTACCTCTCCGGAAAGTCGGTTCGTGAGAGCCAATTGGGGTTAATATTTAACGGTATCCTTAAAATCCCTATGCAGTTTTTTATACTATTGGTGGGTGCGATGGTCTTTGTTTTTTATCAGTATAACCCTTCTCCCCTTAATTTTAACCCAGCTGCCACCCAAGCCGTAATGCAATCAGAATATCAGAATGACTATAAGGCTTTGGAGGAGGATCATCAGGAGCTCGAAATGGAGAAAAGGATTGCTCAAAACGCTTTTTCCGCTGCGCTGGAATTAAAAGAATATAATGCCATTCAACAGGCCAAACAGAACATCATCAAGATAAATGAAAAGGAACGGGCCAGTAGGGACACCGCAAAAGAGCTGATTTCGAAGGCAAGCACCACGGTGGAAACCAATGATAAGGATTATGTATTCATTCATTTTATATTGAACAACCTCCCCACTGGGCTTATAGGACTGCTTTTGGCCGTTATTCTATCTGCTGCCATGTCTTCAACAGCTTCCGAACTTAATGCGTTGGGAACCATTACCGCTTTGGATCTCTACAAACGAAACGATAAAAAACCTAGGGATGAAAAGCATTATTTATTGGCAACAAAAGGGTTTACGCTTCTCTGGGGTATTATTGCCATTGCCATTGCATGTGTAGCCAGTCTTTTTGATAATTTAATTCAACTGGTGAACATTATCGGGTCCATTTTTTATGGAAATGTATTGGGTATTTTTCTTTTGGCGTTCTTCTTCAAATTTGTAAAAGGAAACGCTGTTTTTGTAGCGGCAATCGTAACCCAAGTCATTGTCATTATTGGTTGGTATATGGATTGGATGTCCTATCTGTGGCTCAATGCATTTGGTTGTGTACTGGTCATTGTTCTTGCATTTATAACCCAAGCGTTTGATAATTTCGTGGGGAATTCTCCAGCAAAGGCATAAAAAAAGCCCGCTTGTATGAAGCAGGCTTTTTTGGAATCATCTAAAATTTTACTCGGTTTCCCATTCTTTCAAGGAATCCTTGTTCATTTTTACGTAATCTTGATTACCAGCTGATTGAGCAGCTACCAGAGATTTCTTGGCTGCCTCTATGGCTCCCTTTTTATCGCCCAATTTGGCATAGATCAAAGACTGGACACGTGTCATCCAATAGGTACTTCCATCTCCCATGGAAACTGCCTTGTCTATCCACTCTTTGGCTTTGCCCATGTTCATGCCCTCACTATAATAGTAAGAAGCAGCGGCAAAGTAATCATTGGCAGTAAGGTTGGATGGATTTGCCATGGCCGTTTCAATATTCTTTGTGGCCTTCGCTACTGTAGGAACCACAAACTTTACCCCAACATATACTTTTTCCCAAAGTATACCCAAAGCACCACCATTGTTATGAAGATCATCAATGGTCATGGTAAAGGTTTCAATAGGAACAGGCATAGGGTACACTTCTACCTTTACTGTAGCAGCAACTTTGGAAGCATCCCATTCTTGTGGAGTACCCCAATTTTCAGTATCAGAATAGAAAATGACTTCCCAAACAGCTTCTCCGGGCTTGGTGTAGATAGCATAAGACCCTGCTTTTAATTCTTTCCCTTCAACAACCACATCATCACTGAAAGTAATGGTAGAGTTCTTGTTTGCTCCTGTTCTCCACAGAGCGTCATAAGGAACCAAATCGCCAAAAATGGTTCTGCCACGCATTGAAGGTCGGGAGTATTCCACGACCACATTGGTAAGACCTACGGTCTGTTCCAACTTGGACGGAGGACTAGGCGGTGGGGTTTGTATCTGCGCTTCCAAAGAAACTGAAAGCATAACCACAAATAATAATAGTGCAAATTTTTTCATAGGTATAGTGTTTTAAATTGTTAGTGGAACAAAGCTAGTTATAAAGAAATGTTGTATTTGTTAACAAATCCTTAAAGAATATAACATCCAATATTTGTTTAACTTTTACTAAAATATATTAAACATTTTGTACTTTTGTTACGACTCTAATTATTGTGTATGTATCAACTAAAGGCCACGCAGATATTGCCTATTTCAAAAAAAGAGGCTTGGGAGTTCCTATCCAATCCAAAAAACTTGAAAACCATAACCCCCAATCATATGGGATTCCATATTTTGGATGGAGCCGATGGTAAAATGTTCCCAGGACAAATTATCCAATATAAAGTAAAGCCATTTCCTTTTGCCAATGTTAGATGGGTTACTGAAATTACCCATGTAGTGGATAATGATTATTTTGTTGATGAACAACGTTTTGGTCCTTATGTGCTCTGGCACCACAAGCATTTTTTAAAAGAAACCTTGAATGGAACCGTTATGGAGGACATTGTGGATTATAAGCTTCCCTTTGGGATTTTGGGCAGATTGGCCCATTTCATGTGGATAGAAAAACAATTGAAGCATATTTTCAAGTATCGTGAGGAAAAGCTAACCCAACTGTTTGGAAATGTTAAGGACACCAAAAACTCAATATTGACCAAACATATTTAATGGAATGGCAAAAACTGTGACTATATTTTGGTTTCGACGTGATTTAAGGTTAGAGGACAATGTGGGATTGTATCATGCCCTTAAAAGCAAGAACCCCGTACTTCCTATATTTATTTTTGATACGGAAATACTGGATAAATTGCCCAAAGACGATGCCCGGGTAACTTTTATTCATGAACAGCTTCAAAAAATCAGGGAAACTTTACGAGCCAAATTTCAAGGAAATCTTGCCCTGTTTCATGGCAACCCCATCTCAGTTTTTCAGGAGCTTGTTTCCCATTATGAAATCGATACCGTCCATACCAATCACGACTACGAACCGTACGCCCTAAAACGAGATGCTGAAGTAAAGACATTACTGGACAAGCATGGGATTGGATTCAGCACCTATAAAGATCAAGTAATATTCGAAAAAAATGAGGTGGTAAAAAATGATGGGAGCCCTTATGTGGTGTATACGCCATACATGAAACGTTGGAAGGAAAGTTTCAATCCATCCAAACATCTGAATATGCATGATTCTTACGCATTGCTTCGAGAAGGTATCTTTAAAGATGTTGATTTGCCAAACCTAAACCTGTCCGATATTGGGTTTTCTAAATCAAGTATTAAAGTCCATGACTATAACATCGCTCCAGAATTCATACAACAGTACGAGGAAACCCGGAACTTCCCTGCTCTGGAAGAGGGCACATCCAAATTGGGCCCACACTTACGGTTCGGTACGGTCTCTATCCGAAGAATGGTGCAAAAAGCAATTTCCGAGAAAAACGAAGTATTTTGGAACGAACTTATCTGGCGGGAGTTTTTCATGCAAATCCTGTGGCACTATCCACATACCATTAATAAAGCGTTTAAACCTAAATATGACCGTATTTTATGGCGCAACAATGAGAACGAGTTTGAACTTTGGAAATCCGGGAATACCGGCTATGCCTTTGTGGATGCCGGCATGAGGGAACTCAACACCACAGGCTTTATGCATAACAGGGTTCGCATGATCGTAGCTAGTTTTTTGTGCAAACATTTACTGATTGATTGGCGATGGGGAGAAGCCTATTTTGCTGAAAAATTATTGGATTACGAATTGGCCAGCAATGTTGGCAATTGGCAATGGGCTGCCGGAAGCGGTGTAGATGCCGCACCGTATTTCAGGATTTTCAACCCTATGACCCAAATTGAAAAATTCGACAAACAGAAAGAGTACATTTTAAAGTGGGTCCCGGAATTACAGGAACTTACCTATCCAGAAAAAATGGTAGATCACAAAATGGCTAGAGAGCGCTGCTTAAAAGTTTACAAAGAGGCGGTGGGTTAATCCTTTTTCAGTATTTTTAGTATTCGTTCAATCTCTTGGGATTTTAATCATTGATCATGAGGTGATTGGAACATTTAACCGACTCAAACATTTCGAAAATGAAGAAAATTGCAACCTTACTCCTTTTGGGTTTCATCTCATTGAACCTTTCCGCACAAAAACTTACATCAAACAAAAAGGCGGTTATAGCTTCCGTGGAACAGCACAAAGATAACTTGATCAAGATCAGTGATTCTATTTGGGCCTTGGCGGAAACCGCTTTTGAAGAATCAGAATCTGCTGAAATTCTGGCCAAGTACGCAGAAAAAAACGGGTTGAAGGTCACAAGAGGCGTCGCGGACATCCCCACAGCCTTTACGGCGACTTATGGGTCCGGAGAACCTGTGATCAGTGTTTTGGGTGAGTTCGATGCCCTTCCGGGCCTGTCCCAAAAAACCGTACCTACCAAGGATCCTCGTATTGAGGGGGCCCCAGGACATGGGTGTGGACATAATATGTTCGGAGCGGCCAGTTTAGGAGCTGCCATTGCCATAAAAGAACAGATTGAAGCAGGAAAAATAAAAGGTACCGTCAAGTTTTTGGGCACACCCGCAGAAGAAAAATACTTTGCCAAAGTATGGATGGTGGAAGCTGGCCTATGGGATGATGTGGATGTAAATATTAGTTGGCATCCGGGAGCCAATATCGAAGCAGATGTACAAAGTGGTCTTTCCCTAATTGATTTCATTGTGGAATTCTACGGACAAGCGGCACATGCTTCGGCCGACCCATGGAACGGGCGCAGTGCTTCTGATGCCTTAGAACTGTACACCACGGGAATCAACTACTACAGAGAGCATATAAAACCTACCTCCAGAATCCATTATCACATTCAAGATGGAGGTCAAGTGGTCAATGTGGTACCTGATTATTCCAAGATATGGGTACGTGTTCGCGATCCCAAAAGAAAAGTAATGCTTCCTACCTATGAGCAAGTTAAAAAAATGGCCGAAGGTGCAGCAATTATGGCCAATGTAGATTATAAAATCTCGTTGGTTTCAGGAATTTATGAAACCTTGGTGAACCGTTCAGGAGGTGAAATCATGCAAAAAAATCTAGAACTCTTGGGTCCCATCACCTATACCGATGAAGAGATTGCCTATGGCAAAGCCATCCAAGAGGCCACAGGAAAACCACAAGTGGGCATGGATAGTAATATTAACCCACTACGTGAGACTGAGGAATTACCCGGTGGTGGTTCTACCGATGTGGGGGATGTAAGTTGGAATGTACCCAACATCAACCTAAGCGTCACGGTTGCCCCAAAAGATACCCCGTGGCATTCATGGGCAGTAGTGGCCTGTGGAGGAATGAGCATTGGTCATAAAGGTATGGTCTATGCTGCAAAAGCCATGGGAATGACCATGCTGGACCTTTTTGAAAACCCAAAATTGGTCGAAAAAGTAAAAGAAGAATACAAGACCCGTAAAGGAGATGAAAAATATGAGGCCATGATAGATGGTCCACCTCCTATTCAAGGACAATAAGAAATGAAAAAAACACTATTTGTAAGCCTGCTTCTCGCAGGCTTTTTCAACTTGCAGTCGCAAAATCTCGATCTTTCAATTTTTGAACCCTTGATGGGCAAAACCTGGAAGGCCGAAGGAACTTGGGGAGACGGTTCCAAATTTCAGCAGGAAATCACTTTTGCCTATGACTTGGGTTCTAGCTTGGTGGTAACCAAAAGCAAAGGATTCACCAATCAAGAGCAAACCATTTTTGGACCAAGAAATCATGGAATACGCAAATATGACCCACAAAGCCAAACCATAGTTTTCTGGGAGTTTGATGTCTTTGGAGGTGTTACCCAAGGCACAGTTACCCAAAAGGGAAAAGACATCATTTATACCTATGATTATGGAGGAACCCAAGTAACCGATTATTGGGAATATGTGGATGCCAACACCTATAATTTTACGGTAGGCAACTATAGTGATGGGATCTGGGCACAAACTTACCTGCAAACCCAGTTCAAAGCAGATTCACCCAACTTTGGTTTCACTTTTGACCATTATTCCTTGATTGTAACCAAATTGATGGAAACGGGTGATTTTTATCGGGATGTCTTTGGATTGACCGAGATTCCTCACCCCGATAAAGCTCCAGGTTTTAGGTGGTTTCAAATTCAAGGCAACTCACAATTACATCTTATTAAAAAGGACGTGGATGCTATTGTTAAGCACAAAAGCATGCACCTAAGCCTATCCACTCAAGACCTGGAAGGATTTATTGAACATTTATTGGCGAAGGACATCGATTTTTATGATTGGCCTGGGAACAAAAGTTCCATAACAGACCGTTCAGATGGAGTAAAGCAAATCTACATTCAAGATCCAGAAGGGTATTGGATAGAAATCAATACGGTAAAACATTAAACTTATGAGCAACCCTATTATACAAACAATTCCCCTAGGCTTTCCTTGGCATACCCAAGATCCGTTTCTTTTTGCTGTATACCACTTGGACCATTACCCCAAGGGAAATGGCGAAATGGGACCGGATCCTGAGCTACTCAAAGGAAGAAATATGGGCAGTGACTTTGACCCCACCCTAAAATGGCGCATGTATCATGGCACAACTATACCGGGTTTTCCCTATCACCCCCATCGTGGTTTCGAAACCATAACCATTGTTAATAAAGGTTTCTGCGACCACTCTGATTCCTTGGGGGCCGCAGGAAGATTTGGCGAAGGCGATGTACAATGGATGACGGCAGGACTAGGGGTGCAACACTCCGAAATGTTCCCCTTGCTCCATGATGAAACTGACAATCCTTTGGAGCTGTTCCAAATCTGGTTGAATTTACCCAAGGCCAATAAGTTTGTGGAACCCCACTTTAAGATGCTATGGCATGAGGATATTCCGGTCATCAAAGAAGGAAATGCCCAAATAAAGGTCATTGCTGGAAACTACAAAGATACCCTCGCTTTATCCCCCGCACCAGATTCTTGGGCTGCAAATCCAGAAAATGATGTAGCCATCTGGAATATCTTGGTGGAGGCCGATACTGAATATACGTTACCGAAATCAAATTCAGAAGTAACCCGTACACTCTATTTTTATGAAGGTTCCGAGATTTTTATAGGTGATTGCAAAGTGAATTCAAAATTCGGCATCGTGGTAAACCCCACCGAAGACATCACCATAAAAATTG
>JAUICT010000021.1 GCA_030429325.1 Bacteroidia bacterium | reverse complement strand
CTTATTGCCACGCACCCCATCTTTTCGCTTGTTGTATTCGGATGCATCGATTTGGCAGTAAACCGCCTCTTGATGGGCTTTGTTCAGGTAGTCAGAAACATTGACCCGTTTTATTCCCATGGCATCCAACATTTCTCTGGCCCCATTGCCTACCCTTCCCTTGCCGGTCAACAAGATTTTTATGGCCGGCAGGTTAACTTTTTTGAGCTCCCTTATCAAGGCCTGTTGGTCTTCCAAAGTTTCTGCTTTGGGTAAATTGAAAAGATCAAACTTTAAACCATAAGTCCTTATTCCATTGTATGCTCCAACAATTCCAGCATACCTGCCAAAGGCCACCAAACGTTGTTCTTTGGTGTTGGTAATCACTTCATGATCATAAAGCTCAATGTTTTTTTCCAAAATGGCCTGCAACAATGTCCGATTATAGGGCTGCTTTTTTATGGTATGGGAAAAGAAAAAATACTTTTTATTGGGAATAAGGTATTCTATGGGCACTTCCTTTACGCCAAGCAACACATCGCACCCTTCTATATTATTTACTACCTGAATATTACTTTTTAAGTATTCTTCATCTGTAAAAACCCTTATGGGAGATGATTCCACCTCAATTTGGGCCTCGGGAAAATTAGACAGGACTTTTTGACATTCCACAGGTGACAAAACCACCCTGCGATCCGGCGGGTTTTTCCGCTCACGTATAATTCCGAACTTCATACAATGCTTTGGTATAATTGTTGACCAAAATAAGAGTATTGGACAGGGTAAGCAAACTTTTTATCTTTTGAAGATATAAGTTACCTTTGCCAACCGCGTTAGGGATAGAGGTGGTATCCTTTTTCTGTCATTTTGAGCGCAGTCGAGAAACAGAAAAAGATAAAGCCGATAGCCCGACCGCCAAGAGCGAAGCGAAAGGTGGAAACGCTAGTAATAGTTCTTTGAAAAAATTGAGAAAGATTCCTGCCTACGCAGGAATGAAATCTCATTATGGGGCCGACTGGTTTTGACAGCGAGACCAATGGCTATGTAAGCATGTCGAGCTATGGGAATGATGCTCGTTAATTCAATGTCTCAACTTTTTTAAATGGCGAGTCTAACTACGCTTTAGCTGCTTAATTGACTGAATTATAGTAAGTCCAAGCCTAGTCCCGCAAGGCGGGAAAGCTGAATGTCCCTTGGTAGCCCTTGTTGACGGCGACCTTTTTTGGGGCACCATAAAAGTCAACACCGGATTTTTGTGGCTTCGGCAAAGATCCTAAACTTAAGAAGCTAAGTGTACGATAGGCGGTCCTTGGTCGGTCGTGCATCGAAAATTGAACTTGGACTAAGCATGTAGAAAGCCTAGTTATTGCTTGTTTGGACGAGGGTTCGAATCCCTCCGGCTCCACTAAAACACACCCAATTCAAAGCATTAAACCTGTAAATTACTGATTTACAGGTTTTTTTATTTTATTTAGTTTCATTTAATATCAAATAATATCATTAAAAAAATCACCTATTCGGTGAGCATTTTTTTTACTTGAAAAACCCTTTTCAACATTCTTCCAATGGTACTTCAGCACAAGATTCCCTTCAGAATACCATTTCTACCAAAGAAGAACACTTTACGCTTTTATGTGCCCAATCGTTGCACAAAAAATCAGTGACCCACCACAGCAAACATCTGAAAGGAATAAGGGTCAAACTCATGGACCAAGTGTACCATGATGACCATGTCTATATGGTTTATGAACTGAAAAACCGTTCCACTGTTCCCTATGCACTTGGACAGTTCCAATTATCCAAGGTATTGGGCATCCCAAAACGGAAAGCCTCTTATCAGGAATTGCCCATCACTCCCCTGTTCGAATTCAAAATACCCAAAAAAATTGGCCCAGATACGTCGGTCCGCTTTGTGGTGGTCTATCCCAAGTTCACTTTGAACTCGGAGGAGCAACTACAAGTAAAGGTATTGGAGGCCAAAGGAAGCCGAAATCTTACCTTAAAACTACGCTGATCATTTCTCGAACGGGGCAAGGGTCCAATTCTTAAAACGAAACCTCCCATTCAACACGTGACAAACGATTTGAAACTTTTTTGATCGTCGCCAATATTACCTCCTCTTTTGGCAACTCCCCGTAGACCAAAAACTTAAATTGATTTTGATAGGTGTCCTTAAGTTGATGCCATGTTTCTTCTGGACTATTAAAAATCATTGCCTCTTTTGGATGGTATCGCAACCAATCGTTATTGTTCTTGAAACTTTGTACATCGTCATGGGCCACTTTTAGGAGCATCGTATCAAAATCATCTGAATTGAAAAAATTTCGGACCGTTTCATCTTTCAACAACTGATGAATATCGTACACATGTCTGATTTTGGCATTCAAGTCTGCAATGGGTTGTTCAGTATGGGAAAACCGTACCAAGCTCATTATTTTTTCGCAAAGTGTTCTTCGGGAATCCAATACAAGAACTTCAAGAGGCAAAAGGTTGTATTCTTCGGCCAGTGCCTTTTGGCCAGTGGCAATCATCATATCATAGATATAACTATTCAGCACCTTTTTGGAATAGGGTTCAAAATAGCCCAACCATGTGGCCTCTATGATAATGGCATCCCTTACTTGTCCATAATTCCCCTTGAAAATTTTTGGGTAGTTGTAGGCTACTTTTCTAATCATTCCCATTTTGTTGGTTATTCCTTTCATCTCTACTTCTACAAAAGGTCCGCCAATTTCCTTGGTTATTTTTTTGAGTTTGGCCTTTAATTGGCTCCCAGTCTCTTCCTCTTTCCGGATTACGACCAAGTCTATATCCTCGGAAAAACGTTCAATGTAGGTGTAGCACTTTGACAAAGCCGTTCCGCCCTTGAAAATGACTTCATCCTTAACCGGACTTTCAAAAATGAGTTTTAGGGCATAGCATACCCAATAGTCCTTTTCGATATAGATATCCAAAATACCCATTCGCTCAGCGGTTGCCTGCACCGCTTGTCTGAAAAGTTCTTCGTTCTCGTGCAATTTCATTTTATATTCCAGTATTTGGCACTTGGCAACACCTTTTCAGAAACATTAAGATCATAGACCGTTATAGGATTCAGACTATCCTGAAGGTCCCGTATTTCCATTTCCGCCCTACAACCAATTTCCCTGAGCAATGCGCCCAACAAGGCCCTTGTGGCAGGGGAATATTTAAAAGCCAGTTTTATAAGCTTTATCTGCTCGCTGGTTTTCAATTCTCGTAATAATGCCATCAGCCGAATACAACTTTTTTCAATGGTGGTATCCGGTATTTTTTTGATGTAACGTATGGCATCCAACAATCGCAACAGGGGAATGTTTTCCTTAGTAATGGTATTCTTTTGTTTGATGAACGAAATCCTGAAACGCCCTCTTTTGAAAGGGGGCCTTATCTCCCGTTTACCTATCTGTATCGTACTGCTGACCTGAGTGGTAAGCCCTAGTGAGTTATAAACGCTATACCCTGTGATATATCCCACTAGTTTACCATCTTCCTCCAACAAATCCTTTACAATTTGATGCTGGTCGGGAAGCAAGGTACCAAATACGGTTTCTTGCGGCTTGAAATATTTACCCTTGGACAACTTGTTAATCTTACCGGAAACGGCCATCCTATTCAGATGTTTAATGATAGCCTCCCTCTTGGTCACCTCACTGATAAAATCCATATAGGTGAACACATACCCCTTGGGCAACTTATTGATTTTTTCTTCAATATATTCAGAGGTTTTCATTGAAAATAATTTGTACAAAGGTATTCAAAATGTCCAGTTTATTTATTAAAAAACTGGACATATATTAATAACTGCCAATAATTTTATTTGTGTTCTTTCATTGGTCCTTTTACCTTTGAAGCGGCAACATTTTGCTTCAAAGGTAAAAGGACCATACCGCTACATCATCCAAACCATCATGTTAAGGGCTTCAAATCTCTTATGCCTATAGATCTTCCCGACCCCAAACACTCCCATTTTGGCAAACATCTATATGTTTTTTTTAGGACCGCTACCAAAGTTCATTTCCCAAAAAGTGCCCTGATCTCCGAATGGATGCGATAAAAGTTCTCCTCCAAATCGATATTCTTTGGTGTTTCAGGCAACCCTTTTTGGAGTTGGGGCCTTTTGAACTGCACTCTTCTCTCCTTCCCATCCGCAAAGGCGATAAACTCCCCTTGTTGCAACCGAAAGAACACATCCGCCCGTATTTTGCTTACCTCCCGCTCCCCAGTGGTCACCCGGGTATCAAAATTGATGGTATGGCTACGATTGATACTGGTGGTAGGCTTCTTCACCAATTCAAAGAAGCGTTCATAATACTTGGCCGTCTCCGGGTCGTTCACTTTTCCAAAAAATTGGTAGGATAGGTTACTCAGAATCGCTCTACTGGCCTTGTCCCCATAGAGGATATCGTTCTGTACCTTATCCTGCATCACATATACCGTAGCAATATCATAGCTCCGCAAGGTAGCTGGGATGCGGTGCATATTCAATAGCCGTAAGGTCGGTGCCTCCTCCATCAGAAGAAAAGAAGGCTTGGTATTCCGTACGGCCATTTGCTTGGTCAGGGTATGTATGATTGTGGCAATAGCAGGGCTATAGGCCGTTTCATATTTGGGGTTGTTGATCACGGACACGATAACGGGACGTTTTTGTTCCTTGATATCGAGGGGCACTTCATCCGCAGAAAGCACATAAAAATTCCGTTGGGTGGAGATTTTCTTCAGAGCGTTGGAGAGGGTACTGCGCACCCCTGCTGTCTGGCGTTCCGACTTGATGCCATTGACAAAGGCATCGGCCATGGCCTTGGCTGTATGGTTTCCTTTAAGGAAAGCTTCCAAGCTTTCCATATCCAAATACTGGTAAAGGGCCATCAAATGGGGCAAGGTGCAATAATCGGGATAGTCCGATTTCAGTTTCCAGATCATCCCTCCCAAGAGTCCCTCCACGGCATCGGTGAAAAACTTGCCGCTGCCCGTGGCACCGGGCTCCTTCTGCTCCAAAAGGTTCTCCACCAACACACGGGAGAGTTCATTGACACTTTCCTCGGAATCCATATATCGGGGTGCGATGGGATTGACCCGATAATGGATGGGATCAAAACCGACGGGATAAAAGTCCACCTTGTCCTTGTCGATCAAGGGGTAGGCAATTTCGGTAAGCTCAAAATCCTTGTAATCATGGATGACCCCTGAAAACCCGTTTTGGACAAAGTGGTCCAGCAGGGGTGCGACCACACTTTCTGTTTTACCACTGCCCGCGGCCCCTATGATGGAGATGCCCCTACGGATGTTCTGCAATACAAGTTTCCCCTTTTGTAAGGGTATATTCACTATAAAAGGAGTGGGCTTGATGGTGAGGGCTTCCGGGGTAACAAAGACATAACCCACCATATTGACCAAAAGCAGCGGACAGATCAATCCTAAAATCAGCTGCGGTCCAGGAAACCTTGCAAAACTGTATAGGCCTATGCCCAAGCAGACCATGAACAGCAAACCGATTCCCAAGGCAAAACGTATCCACCGGTAAAGTGCAAGTGAAAGCAAAGCTCCCACGACTGTGATTGCAATAAGTATGTTCCATTCTCCTTCCATAAGCGCTGTGTTTAAATACCGATTGAGCCTGATTTAATGGCCACGCCCACGCCCCGCTTCAGGGCCTTGATGGTCTTCAGGGCCAGTTGTACTTTATTTGTAGGAATCTGTGGGAGATGGACTCCTGACTTACCCAGTAACTTTAGGGCAAGGGCCTTTTCATTGGTGGGCAACCCTAAGATGGTACTGTAGTACAGTTTTGGGTTCTGTACCATCAGTTTCCGAGACGGGTAGTATTCCACAAAATTCCGTTGGTAATCAAATTTTGCATCGAACACTTTTTCCGCTTGAGTAAAAAACTGGTCCCTATCAAAACCCCGTTTGACCATCTTTCCGTGGAGCATCACTTCCGATGCCCGGTACTTGCTCCCTGGGGAAAGGCTGACGGAGTTACTGGCATCCCTTCGGCTGACAATAAGGTGCACATGGGCCTGGTGGCCCGGTTTGGCCATCCCCTGGACAATGCGTTTCCCGTCCAGTTGGTGGGGAGCGGATTGTTCCAATTCGGATATCTTTTCTTTGATCTGTTCTAGATTACCTGCTTCCTCCCCCCGGGATATCCTGCGTCTCTGGTGTTGGAGCTCCAAGATCTGTGAGGCCATGGTCTTGTTCTCCCTGACCTCTCGATCAGTGCCCTTGTAATAGCGTTGGTGTTCCACTTTGGCGAAATATTTTATATCCTCAACATTCGGTGCCCGTCCATGGATTTCCCGGTGGAAGGACTGGGCATAGGCCTTCATCAATTCCCGGGTATAGGCTTTCAGATCCTTGGAATGGTCCTTCAATCGTCTTAGTTCCGCCTGGCTCGGACTGATGGTGATGGCATAGAACTTGGGCTCATGCTTGCTGAGTTTTTTGGTATTGTCATCGATTTCCGATATGACCTGTTCGGCGGTGATCTTATCCCCATGCTGATTGAAAAAGTGTTCCTGTTCAGGAAGGGAAAGCGACTTGTTTTCCTTTTCCAGATAGGCCACATAATCAGCCGCACTTTGGCTGAAATTACCCTTGGTCTGCTGTGGGGTGATGGTGATATACATAGCTATTCATTTTTTAGGTTTTGGTGTTTTTGGGCCTCCTTCTTCTTTATCCAGTTCTGCAGTTCGGATTCCAGGGTCTTGGCCGTTTGTTTGCGTTCCGTCAACAGGGGTTTCTTTTCGGAAGGGTCCTCTCCTTCAAAGAGGGCATGCATCATGGCCGCGGTGGGCTTGGTCTGGTTCTTTTCGATGTCCTTGATCACGGCCATCACCGCATTGATCCGTTTTTTGATCAGGCTCTCCAAGGTATGGATATGGGGTCCCAGGGATTCTTTTGGGGAAATCCCATTGGCCTCGAAAAAATCCAACATCAACAACAAGGTCATGGATTGGGAAGCGCCCATCTGTCTACTGAATCTTTTGAATTTCTGGGCAATAGATGTTTTGATGCTCAAGCTTTCAAACCGTTCCTTTTCATATCCTTTATCCATTTTTCCGTGAAAAATTTATCGGTTTTACGGGGCTGGCGGCGCTTTTCCGTGAAAAATGCAGACCATCTCCCCCAAAATCATTTTAAAAAATTATGTAATAATCTATATATCAGTGTTTTGATGAAAACCACAAACCTGTAACATGGCGCTAGCCTGTTACCCTCTTGCTTCTCTGATTTGTCCCGAAGGGACCAAATCGTATCGCACAACTTGGGTCAAAACCAATAGGAATTGAACCCCGTTGCCTAATCTGTAAAAGTCAAATCGATGGGTACGGAGCAAGGAAAGTCAAACCAATCTACCAAAGCGGATCAAAAAAATTCCGCACCTAAAATGCTGTTAAAAACCAACCCTTTAAAGATAGGAAAATGACACTTCAGGACATAAAAAAAGCCCATCATAATGGATGGGCTTGGATGGTGTGTATTAGGGTTCACATATTGAATACAAAATCATAATTGTATAGATTTCGCATGGCTTCTCTTCGACTCCGCTCAGGGCAGGCTCCAAGAGGGCTTCATAGTCCTTATCATGGGTTTCAGCAAATTGACGCAATTCGGTCCCGGAACGGCTTTCCATATCTTCCTTGGAATCGGAAAGCAAACGTTCCTGGGTCTCGTTATCGAGGTTCGTAAAATTCAAATAGACCATAATTCAATGCTAAAAAAATTCATTGCTCACAAATCATAAAGGCTAGGGTCAAAACCATCGGAATAATCCCCAAGGTCATGTTTCAGTTCCGACCCTATTTCAAGATCGGTCATATCTGTATTCGCTTCCATGACCATTGGATCATAAAATCCCGTTATCTGCAAAACTGTAGTATCGTCCATCAGGGGCAAGGATGATATGATCTAAAATCTTGACATCAAAAAGCTGTGCCGCCTCTTTGATCTTTTTGGTCAATTGTTTGTCCTGATAACTGGCTTTGAGTTGTCCAGAAGGATGGTTATGGGCGAGTATGATCCCCACGGAAAGGGTCTTTAGCGTAATGGCAAAAAGGATGCGCAGATCTACCAAGGTACCTGTGATACCCCCATGGGATAATGGATAAATGCCCTTGACCTTATTGGATTGGTTGAGTAGCACGATCTTAAAGGATTCGTGCAGGCCTATGGTCTTGTTGTCCCAATTTTGGAACAATAGGTTCGCTACCTCGTTGGAGTTCGTCACGGAAAGGGATTTCAAGGCACTGAGTTTTTCCCGATAACTGATCTGTATTTCGTTGACACGGTGTTCCATTTCAATTGTTTTAAGGATTAAAAAGAAAGGGATGCCCAAAAGTTGGACACCCCGTATCCATTTTACTCGGTGGTATTGTTATCACCACCACTCAAAAGCAGGATCTCACTGGCCACCACTTCGGTCACATACTTTTTAGTACCCTCTTTGTCCTCATAGGATCGGGAGGTCAATTTCCCTTCGATGGCAACTTCCTTGCCCTTGGTCACAAAACCTTCGATGATGTCGGCCAATTTCCCCCACCCGATGACGGTATGCCATTCGGTATTGGTGATGCGTTCCCCTTCGGAGTTCTTGTAATGTTCATTGGTGGCCATGGTGAAGCGTGCCACTCGTTTCCCTTTGTCAAGGTCTGTGATGGTGGGATCCTGTCCCACGTTTCCGATAAGTTGCACTTTGTTTCTCAATGTACTCATGATAAAAAGTTTTAAAGGTCTGCCGTCTTCCAGTTTGGATCAATCAGCAAACAGGGTTAAAAATTTCCCCTCTTTTTTGGTCATTATTTCCCAAATTTTAAGGGGCGTTTGTTTGCTTCTTACGTGCGTAGCACAATAAAAGAAGGGGGTTCTGTCAAGGCTTTTGGACTGAAATCGGGAGGCTCCGCGACGTAGCAAAATCCTAGGATTTTCAAGGAAGTGGAAACCCTATTTATGGACAAAACCTGTCTTGGCCTTGACAGGTTCAATGAGGGCCTTAGGAATTCCTTCAGACCCATCGCCAAGGAAGTGTATGGGAAGTTAAGCGACCGAGGGCGATGGTGTCCTGATTGGGAGTCCTTGGGCACTGCCCTGTTTTTCGATACCCCGAAAAACAACAAGGGCTTCTTTTATTAAGGACCCCTTAAAATTTGTTGGTCGGACGGGTTTGCGACCTTTCCTGGCAAAACCCCAAGAAGGGTTTGCAAAGGAAGGGAGCACCAAAAATCCGTTCATCTGCCCAAACATGAACGGACATAGGAATCGCTTCCTCAATTGTTTCTTGGGACATACAAAAGCTCATGAAAACTGACAATCCCCTAAACATAGGCTTTTCGTTTTAAGATGATCTCCCATCAATTGAAAACCCATGTCATCCGATGTCATGTATATCCATTACACCTAACAGACCCCATGGTTCTTGGCACAACACCTACATTATCATTTTCTTAAAGTGAGATAAAATTAAAACATTTGCCTACAGCGGAACAACAGGAACATCCCAAGAAGTGTACCACGCAAGGAGAGAAGGAGGGTCAATAGCTCAATGGCCCGTGAACCAAATACTTCTTCCTGAACACCGAAGGCGAAAGCCCTGTCTTAAGCTTAAAGAACTTTGAAAAGTAGGAATACTCAGAAAACTTCAAACTGTCCGAAATCTGCAACAGATCATTACCGGAATGCACGATCAAACGCTTGGCCTCCAAAATCAATCTTTCCGCGATAAGTTCTGATGCGGTCTTGTTTAGGGTGTACTTGACGACCCTATTGAGGTGCTTGGTAGAAATGTTCAAGAGATCGGCATAGAATTTTGGAAGCCTTTCATCTTGGAAGTGTTCGTTTATATGGCGCTCAAAGCGTATAAGTATGGACATATATGAGGTAGGCTGCTTTTTGCTTGATATGGCGGAAGTTATATACTTTCTCATCAGGTCAATATAGACAACGTTCACAAGGCTTACGATCTTTGACTCGGCAAGAACATCTCCTTTTCGATATTCTCCATGAACCTCTACCAGTCTATTGTATAACTTATCCGCTTCATCCAATGGAATCTCTACTACGGGTGGATTCTGGTGCGAACCAAAAAAAGGATAGGTATTGAGTTTATGCTCTAGAAAATTCAAATCAAAGAAGTCTTGGGAATGAAAAAAAATAATCCCTTCGGGCTCCGATTCAAAACGCCAAAAATGACTTTGTCCGGGCCTAAGGAAAAAAACCGTTCCAGGGGATATGGAATACGATTCAAAATCCACCTCGTGCATTCCACTCCCTTTGATAAAAAGTACGCAGAGATAGAAATTATGTCTATGCGGCCTGTTGACCAAGGTCTTGCTTTTATCGAGGTGTTCGGAAAATTGATTGATATAGAAACCATCAAATGGTTTTGATTTCTTGAACTGGTTGATTTCAAGTACAGGGATATTCATAGCTAAAATGTCTTAAAAGTATATGTTTCTGGGATAATTATGTAAGCTACCCCTCATTGTCAAGCATTATTTTTACAATGATTTTAATTCTATTAGATGAGCAACCTTATTGATATCTTACTTTGTAAGTGTCCGAATTGTAAAGTTAATAACATGTTCATGAACAAAGGGAACATCTTTCTGCTAAAGAGGCCCCAAATGAGCAAGCACTGTTCAAATTGCAATTATAAGTTTGAAATAGAAACTGGATTTTTCTATGGGGCCATGTACGTTAGTTATGCCCTAACCGTGGCCGAAATGATTGCTTGTATGGTCATTTTTTGGGCATTCATGGACCTACCGCCTGTCTTGGTATTCACGATCATTACACTTATTGCTATACTATCGAGTACCATGAACTTTAAACTAGCAAGATCGATCTGGGCCCATTTGTTCTACAAGAAGAAGTAATGGTAAAATAGGATACCCTTTTGCCATAATAGAAAACCCTTTCATAATCACTGTTCATAACAATCTATCTGGCAAATACCATCAATGGACTTTATAAAAACATCGTACCATGGGCGCAACCTATTTAAAAAAGGCCTTCTATTAAGAAAAAACCATGGAAAATAAGTTCACACTATTGATAGTACTGTGATTGTCATTCTATCCTGCGATAGCGATAATGATCAGGTTCCGGGAGACATCTCTGGGAATTATGTCGGTACATTTGAGCGGGATGCATCCATTTCAAATGTAGAATTATACCTTCGCAACGGTACATTCCAAGGGGAGAGCGACACCGAAAAATTCCCGGCCATATGCAATGGAAGCTATTCGATTTCAGAAGAGTCCCTAGAATTCACCAACGCCTGTGCGTGGACAGCAGAATTTGATTGGTCCTTAATCCTTAGTGAAACATGGAACTACCGGTTTGATGGCAATCGACTGACCCTGGTAGGACCAAACGGAGATAGGTATAAATTGACAAAAAAGTAGATTCCCACAAAAGAGTTTTCCGCCCCCTTATTACCGTAAAAGACCTTGTAATCTCCAATCGCAAATAAAATAAGGATATTGTCCATTTATTCATATATTTCGCATTAACCGACATACCAAAAAACTACTATGCAATGATCGAACACCATAAAAGGACGATAGAAGGTTTTACCCTCATCGGCCTTGCCATGGAGGGTAAAACCACCAATGAGGACAACAGATCCAGTATGGATTGTGGAAGTCTATGGCAACGATTCGAAAAAGAAAACATACAAGTTTTGATCCCAAATAAGGTGGGTGATGAAATATATGCGGCCTACCACGCTTATGAAAGGGAAAACAAGGAATACTTTTCCTATTTTATTGGTTGTAAAGTTTCCAGGCAAAGCAGTCCCCCGTCCTCACTGGACCTACTGGAAATTCCGGCACAAACCTGTATCCGGGCCGTTGTGCAGGGAAGCATCCCAAAGTGTATCAATGATACATGGAAAAATATATGGCAATCCGATATCAATAGGGCCTATGGGTTTGACTATGAAGTTTATGGAGAGAAATCCAAGAATTGGAGTAATGCCGAGTTGGATATCTTTGTTTCAGTAAGCTAATACCTCCCCATCCAATGAAATCCTCTTAGATAAACCGTAATTACTTATGTATCATCCTAGATTGTATGGAAGCTTCCATGATATGGGCCTCAAATATGGAACCTTGCTCCGCGACAAAGCGAACTTTGTCCTTCCAGAAATCAGTAAACGGAAGACTGATTTCGGGCTTAAATCCTATACGGAACTACAACAGTTCTATCCTGAGATTATTGAAGAAATAGAGGGTTTTGCCATGGGAATAGGTGACCGCCCAGAAAACTTGGGTGCATTTCTACTGAGCTTGGGCATCTTCGAGCCCACGGGACAATGCAGTGTATTTGCCTTCAAGAATTCGGATTCTGTCATGGTCGGAAGGAACTATGATATGTTATATGAATATAAAAAGTATACCGAAAGTTGCTTGGTCGCACCTCGAGGAAAAAATTCTTATATCAGCCAATCAGACGTCTTTATTGGCCGTTCCGATGGCATCAATGAAAAAGGGCTTTTTATTGCTATCTCCTTTGTTAATGGCACAGAGGTCCAACCTGGAATCAGTTTCCATTTCTTGGTAAGACGAATCCTCGAAGAATGTGGGACGACTTCGAAAGCCATCGAATTGATACGCAGTACCAAGGTTTCATCGGCCACAAACTACCTTTTGGCAGATAGTTTCGGGGATCTGGCAGCCGTGGAATCAGCACCGCAGATGAGCAAGGTGAGACGCCCTAAAGAAAA
>JAUICT010000474.1 GCA_030429325.1 Bacteroidia bacterium | reverse complement strand
AGACCCTCCCACTAAAGAGGAAGACCCCGAATGGTCCCCCGAGGATGTTCGCTATTCCGTGGTTCGTTATTTGGCCTCTCCCATCCCCAATGCCAATGGTCCGCACGTAAGCGACCCAAGGAGTGGGGAGATCTTGGAATCCGACATTAATTGGTACCACAATGTGATGAGCTTGTTGCGCGGATGGTTTTTTGTACAGACTGCAGCCATTAATCCTGCTGCACAAAAAACTGAATTTGATGAAGAAATCATGGGGCGATTGATACGTTTTGTATCTGCCCATGAAGTGGGCCATACCCTTGGCCTCCCCCATAATATGGGAAGTAGCGCTGCCTATCCAGTAGATTCGCTTCGCTCGGCAAGCTTTACCAAAAAATATGGAACGGCACCCTCCATAATGGACTATGCCCGATTCAACTATGTGGCCCAACCGGGTGACGAAGGTGTTGCACTTATGCCCAATATTGGCGTATACGATAAATATGCCATCAAATGGGGATACAAACCTATTTTGGACAAAACATCCGAAGAAGAAAAACCAATACTGAACAGTTGGATTTTAGAACACGCTGGAAATCCATTGTACCGTTTTGGTCACCAACAAGTAGGTGATATCCACGATCCAAGTTCCCAAACCGAAGATTTAGGGGACAATGCCATAAAAGCCAGCTTGTACGGCATCGCAAACCTAAAGCGCATTGTACCAAAATTGATGGACTGGACCACAGAGGCCGGTGAAAATTATGATGACCTAGAAACCATGTATGGACATGTAGCTTCCCAGTTTAGCAGGTATATGGGACACGTTACCAACAACATAGGCGGCGTTTACGAACATTATAAAACAGCAGATCAAGAAGGTGCCGTATACACCCATGTGGACAGGGAGCATCAAAAAAACTGTATGGATTTTTTACAAGAGCAACTTTTTGAAACCCCTGAATGGTTGTTGGATCAGAACATCATCAACAAAATCCAATATTCAGGTTCTGTGGATCGTATCCGTGCCTTGCAGGTGCGTTATTTGAACACGGTTCTGCATTTGGGCAAATTGGCCCGTATCATAGAAAATGAGACCATCAATGGCAAGAATGCCTACGGTCTGTTGGAAATGATGCGTGACCTTCGCAGGGGAATCTGGTCCGAAACCCGAAACGGAAAGGCTATTGATACGTATAGAAGAAATCTCCAGAAAGCCCATATAGATCGTTTGGAATACTTGATGACCGCAGATAATTTGGGGAAACTTCCCGATTTTGGAGGGTATCAAAAATCGACGGTGGTCAATACCAGTCAGTCTGATATTCGTTCCGTGGCCAGGGCCGAACTCAACAATTTGAAAAGCGACATCCGAGGTGGATTGGGTAGAATTTCAGATACCATGAGCCGGTACCACCTTCAAGATGCCTTGGAGCGTATTGATATGATTTTGGAACCAAAATAAGTTGTAACCCTTTTGTAAGAATTTACTTTGGAAATGGGTTCTTGAAGGGTAAACCGTGCATTTTGTCGGTTATACCATACATTTTGTCCTGTTCACATCTAAAACGAGGCGTTTCGCAACATATCGTGGAGTTTGATATTTGGATTAACTACTTTAGTAGTCCCAAATCTCAAAATCATGACCTACAAAACAAAAAGCCTTATCTATTTTTCGTGCTTTGTAGTTGCCTCCTTGATGTACTACCAAATTGAGCAACAGGACGAGTTCCAGGAGCACATTAATTCCGAAACCTTCGTAGAGGCAGAGTTCCAAGATGAAATGGAACCTGAAAATCCACAACTTGATTTTGAGGAAGATCAAAAGTAATCTCCCTTTAACCCCTTACTGTTAAAAGCTTCACAATTGTTGTTTTAGTGATTAAACCATGGAACAGAACCCATGTCCAAGGAACAAATCATTAAAATTTAACCCTATGAAACGATTCGCAGTATTGATGGCACTATTGGTAAGTCTTGGTGCCATGGCGCAAAAGCAAGGTGGTCCCAAAATGCATAAAGGTCCCAAAATGGACATTACGGCAGAACAGATGGCCACGCTCCAGACCAAAAAAATGACATTGGCCCTTGATTTGACCAATGCCCAGCAACAAAAGGTCATGAAAATACATTTGGATGAGGCACAGTTCAGAAAAGCCAAGTGGGAAGAAATGAAAGCCAAAAAAGAAAGTGGCGAATGGACAAAACCCACTTCCGATGAGCGGTTTGAAATGGAAAACGCCCGATTGGACCGTCAAATCGCCCACCAGGAAAAAATGAAAGAGGTATTGAACGATGAGCAATACCAAACCTGGAAGAAAATGAGAAAGCATAAAGCCATGCATGGCAAAAAGAGAATGCAGGAGAGAGGAAGAAGAGGATAGTGTTTTTTGTTGATTTTTAGAAGCCGCGCCTGCCATGGACGCGGCTTCTCTGTTTTTATAAACTTGTTCGGGGTTCTTTTCGCA
>JAUICT010000020.1 GCA_030429325.1 Bacteroidia bacterium | reverse complement strand
GGGCTGTTTACATTCTGCTGACGTGTCTGTTTTCCCAAATATCCCAAAAGGATAGGGGCCGCAATTTTAAGGATTTGTGAAATGGTCCCGGCATCCAGACCGGATTTACTGCTCAGGGCGTTTTCCACTTGAGGCTGTTTTGCTCCAAAAACATGTCCCAAGATTCCGGCACCATCATCCATTACATTTTGGTCCACTCCACCACCAAAAAGACCACCCAAATCATCCAAAATACTCCCATCGTGTTTGGAAGAGAGCGCATTCATCAAGCCCTGGGCACCGCCAGGGGTAGAGGTGTTTTTTTTCATGGCACCCATCAACAAAGGCACGGCCATACTTAAAACATCAGCGGTTTTATTCTCGGATTGTCCAGTTTGTCCGGCCACCCCACTAATCAATTGCTTGCCCATGGGGCTATTCAGTAAATCCAATAATCCTGACATTGTATTTGTGTTAAGGTTAGAGAGACAATGTACTAAAAAAGTAGGTTTTGAACCTTCATTCAGGTGAAAAAACCTGTCATTTTAGCAATTTGATAACCTGTTGAGCCAATTCCAAACCAATACGCTGTTGCGCTTCTTGGGTTGATGCCCCGATATGTGGGGATAACGATATTTTGGGATTCATTAAAATTTTGATTTCAGGTTGGGGTTCCGATTCATACACGTCCAGTCCGGCAAAGGCCAATTTGTCATTATCCAAGGCTTCCACCAGGGCCACTTCATCCAAAATACCGCCACGAGACGCATTGATGATGCCCGCGGTAGGCTTCATTTGCGCCAATTCCTTTTTTCCGATGACATATCCATTTTGGGAAGGAACATGGATGCTCACAAAATCAGCATTTTTTAAAACGGTCTCAAGCGAACTGTTCTGCAGTTTGAACTGTACCTCTTGACCATCATAAAATGAAAGGTTTACAGTAACTTTTTCTGTATGGTGGTCATGGAACAGGACTTTCATCCCCAAGGACAAAGCCATTTTTGCAGTAGCTTCCCCTATTCGGCCGAAACCGATGATTCCTAGAGTTTTTCCACGTAACTCCGTGCCTGAAGCATAGCTTTTCTTGAGTTGTTTGAATTGGCTGTCACCATCCAAGGGCATATTCCGATTGGAATCATGTAAAAACCGTGCGCCATTGAACAAATGGGCGAAGACCAATTCTGCCACAGAGGCCGATGATGCTTCAGGAGTGTTGATTACATGAACTCCTTTTGACTTTGCATAATCCACGTCAATATTGTCCATGCCCACACCGCCTCTGCCTATGAGCTGTAGCCCCGGGCAGGCATCTATCAAATCTTTTCGCACTTCGGTGGCACTCCGCACCAAAAGAACAGAGATTGAATTGGTATTGATGAAGTTTACCAATTGTTCTTGGGCCACTCGGGTAGTAATCACCTCAAAACCTTCCTTTTGAAGTAACTCAATTCCCGATTGGGCTAAGCCATCATTGGCCAGTACAATATTCATAGGCTTAAATTATAAGTCTTAAGTTTTAAATAGTTTCTTGGCTGGTTTTGACAATTTTGGTCAAAATTTTGATGATTTGCTCTATTTCTTCCAAGTACTCTTTCAAATCAAGGTCAGATAAATTGGCTTTATGAATCAATCGTAACCACTATCTAGATTCACGTGCTTCTTTTGAAGCTATGGCCATTTTAGAAATGAAATCCTTTTTGGATTGACCTGCACCTGCTTCGGCTACATTTGCTCCAATGCTGGTGGATGAACGCAATAATTGATCGGCGAAGACATACTCGTTGTTTTCCTTCAAATTTTTAACCAACTTGATGATGCGCAACGAAAATTCAAAACTTCTTTCTTCGATCAATATTTAGGATTTAGAACTAAAAACTTAACACTAATCTATCCTATCCTTTTTTCTCCAGTTCGCTCATGATGTCTACCAGAACACCTACACTTTCCAAGGGCAGTGCATTGTACATGGAAGCTCTATATCCTCCTACGGAACGATGACCATTAATTCCACTGATACCAGCTTCCTTGCACATACCATCAAAAATTTCTTTCAATCCGTCGTCGGTGATATTGAAGGTGGCATTCATAATGGAACGGTCTTCCTTTGCTGCAAATCCAGAGAATACGGGGTTCAATTCTATTTCAGAATAGATAAGATTGGCCTTTCGTTCATTGATTTCCTCGATAGCTGCGATACCGCCCAAATCTTTTAACCATTGCATGGTGAGCATTGATACGTACACTGCAAATACAGGAGGTGTGTTGAACATGCTCTCTTTACTCACATGTACCGAATAATCCAACATAGATGGAATTTTTCGGGAAACCTTGCCCAAAATATCTTCCTTTACCACAACAAGAGTTGTCCCGGCTGGTCCCATGTTCTTTTGGGCACCTGCATAGATTAAGTCAAACTGGGAAAAATCGAGTTGACGGGAAAAAATATCCGAACTCATGTCGCAAACCAATGGGACATTTGTTTTGGGAAATTCCTTGATCTGGGTTCCAAAAATGGTGTTGTTGGAGGTAAGGTGCAAATAATCCAAGTCGGAAGGAATACTATATCCCTTTGGGATATGGTTAAAATTTTCCGCTTGGGAGGAAGCCACTTCCACAATTTCACCAAAAAGCTTAGCTTCTTTAATGGCTTTTTGACTCCAAGTTCCAGTATTTACATAGCCAGCTTTTTTATCAAGCAAATTATAGGCTGCCATTAAAAACTGCATACTGGCACCACCTTGTAAGAATAAGGCTTGGTACCCTTTACCTTCCAGTCCCATTAGTTCAAGGGCCAAGGAGCGGGCCTTTTCCATGATAGCCACAAACTCTTTGCTGCGGTGCGATATTTCTATAAGTGATAATCCGATACCATCCAGCTCCACTACAGCCTCGGAAGCTTTTTGCATGACCTCTTTGGGCAAAATGCAAGGTCCTGCACTAAAATTGTGTTTTTTCATTCCCTTATTTTAAAGGGTAAAGGTCTAAAAAAAACTTGGATCTAAAAACGGTTTTGCGAATCGGTTTTTCTAGAGCTGAAGTAAAAATTCCAAGGTATCCACACCATCCGCATAATCATCCAGTCTAGGTTTTTGGGTCTCCCCAAAAGATACTGCGTTTGGTATGGCTCCGCCGGAGACGACACATTGGATTTGTTCTTCTTGTCCCGATAATTGGTTACGTAATGTTTCCAATGAGTCATAACGCGAGTAAAATAATGCGGCAATGGGAGAGGAGAAGCCCTCATCTTCCTTGAGCACTAAAAACCCATTGTCCAAGATTTTAAAATCACTCATCAGGTATACGGCCTTGTTATAATCGTAGTTGTTGGCGTATTTATGTTGATGGATTACGTCTTGAAACTTAAAAACAGCCTTGTAGAACGTATCAAAATCATAGTCTTGGGGGACAAACAGCTTGGAGACATTTCGGCAACCCAATCCGTAATACCTGAAAACATCTTCACCCAGAGCTTCCAGTTCGGCATTGGACTCATTCCCTGTTAAAACGGCTACCGAACTTCTATTCTTACGTATAATATTGGGCTTTTTTCCAAAGTAATATTCAAAATAGCGCCCTGTATTATTGCTTCCGGTGGCAATGACGGCATCAAAATTTTCCAGTTTACCTTCGGTGAATTCAATTCGTTCAGCCAATAAAGGTTCTTGCTGAATCAAATAATCGGCAAGAAAAGGAAGCAAAATTTTATCATTGGAGGACAATTTTGCCAACACTTTGTTCCCTGAAAGCAATACACAAAGAAAATCATGGAATCCCACCAGAGGAATATTCCCTGCCATGACAATACCAATGACCTTTGGCGCGTTATCAACCGTAAAATCATACTTGGAAAGCCATTGGGATAGATTTTCATCTGTCAACAATTTGCTCCATTGCCTTAAGGCAAAGATGATGTTTTCACGGGTAAACCATCCGTTTTGCTGTTCGGCCCTGACCAATGTCTCGTTAAATGAAGAAAACGAATCATTGTCATTTTCACAAAAATCGGCGAGGTAGTTTCCAAGTTTAACAAAAGCTTTCGATATTGGGAGATGTGCCCTCATTATATTTGTATACTAATTTGGTAGGGTTTATTTTTGCCAAAAATACGCATGCTGAAATGAATCAGCACCACGGAAAAAGAAAATTATGGCGATAATTATTACGGACGAATGCATTAACTGTGGGGCCTGCGAGCCAGAATGCCCCAATACGGCAATATATGAAGGCGCTGATGAGTGGCGCTATAGTGATGGTACTTCCTTGGAGGGCGATGTGGTCCTTCCCAACGGAAAGGCAGTAAATGCTGATGAAGTACAAGAACCTGTCAGTGACGAGATTTACTACATTGCACCCGACAAGTGTACCGAGTGTATGGGATTCCATGAAGAACCCCAATGTGCAGCAGTTTGTCCTGTAGATTGTTGTGTTCCTGACGAGGACCATGTGGAAAGCGAAGAAGAACTTTTGGGCAAGCAAAAGTTTATGCATCCCAACGGATAGCCTATAAAAAACATGTAATTTAGCCCCGAATTTATTTCGGGGTTTTTTTATGCAAGAAAAAGAAAAAACATACAATGGTTTTTGGAAACAAGCTGGGTGTATTTTGTCATTGGTGGCCATCTTTGGTATGATTGCACTTTTTGCCATGGGTTTTTATTTCCTGATAAAAGGGTATTAAAACGTTCAAAACAAAACTTCAACTTATATTTGCAGCCTTAATTCAGTAATTCAGTTGGCAGTATTCAGTAAGATATCTTTTATTCGAATGCTTTTAATACAGAGGTATGACATCTGATAATCTGACATCTTAAAACCTAACATTTAGTATCTAGCCAATGAAAGCCGGTATCGTAGGACTGCCCAATGTGGGAAAATCCACCCTCTTCAACTGTTTATCCAATGCCAAGGCGCAAAGTGCCAATTTCCCTTTTTGTACCATTGAACCAAACATAGGGGTGGTAAATGTGCCGGATACCCGTTTGGAAAAATTGGAGGAATTGGTGAACCCTGAGCGTGTAATTCCCGCCACCGTGGAAATTGTGGACATTGCCGGTTTGGTAAAGGGTGCGAGTAAAGGTGAAGGATTGGGCAACCAATTTTTGGGCAATATCCGTGAAACGGATGCCATTCTACATGTATTGCGATGTTTTGATAATGATAATATTGTACACGTTGATGGTTCCGTGGACCCTATTCGCGATAAGGAGACCATAGACATGGAACTCCAATTGAAGGATTTGGAAAGCGTTGAAAAGAAGCTTGACAAAGTAAAGCGTGCCGCCAAGACCGGAAACAAAGAGGCCCAGAAAGAAGAAGCTGTTCTCAGTGCTTTGAAAACTGGTTTGGAATCGGGTAAATCGGTAAGAGCCATTGTAATAGGTGAGGAGGATAGGTTGGAATACGTAAAACCTCTACAGCTCATCACAGACAAACCTGTAATGTATGTCTGCAACGTAGGCGAAGAAGCCGCAGCCACTGGAAATGACTATGTGGAGAAAGTAAAGCAAGCAGTGGCCCAGGAAAATGCCGAGGTCATCTTTTTGGCCGTTGGCACCGAGGCTGATATTACCGAACTGGAAACCTACGAAGAACGCCAAATGTTCTTGGAAGATTTGGGACTTTCAGAACCCGGTTCTGCCAAGCTTATCCGTGGCGCTTACCGTTTGCTGGATTTGGAAACCTATTTTACCGCAGGGGTCAAGGAGGTACGCGCATGGACCATTCCGGTGGGAGCTACGGCACCTCAAGCCGCTGGTGTAATCCACACCGACTTTGAAAAAGGCTTTATCCGTGCCGAGGTCATTGCCTATGATGATTATGTAAAGCATGGTAGCGAAGCCAAGGTCAAGGAAGCCGGCCGTATGCGTGTGGAAGGCAAGGAATACATTGTCAAAGATGGCGATGTGATGCATTTTAGGTTTAACGTGTAATCCTTTTTTTCTGATTTTTATCGAAAACTATTCCTACGCAAAAAGCAAAACCCATATCTTTCCTTTCCAAACCTTAATGTATGTTTAAAAAGCTTACCTATGCCGCTTTGGCATTGCTCATTGTTGCTTGCTCCAGTTCTGATTCCAACGAAGAAATCCCAAATGAGATAAGTTTACCTTCAGTTACAACAGCCATTCCCTCCGACATAACCGAGAGTTCAGCTAATATTGGCGGTTCAATTTCTGATGATGGTGGAGCCAATATTACCGAACGAGGAGTAGTCTGGGGCTTGAGTTCCAATCCAACAACAGCAGATAATAAGAAATCTTCTGGTTCTGGAACCACCGATTTTAAAACTTCCCTGACTGGGTTAAACGCCAACACCCAATATTTCATTCGTGCCTATGCCATAAACAGTAAGGGTGTTGCCTATGGAAACCAACAACAGTTTACCACTTTAGAAGCTGAACCACAACAAAAGACTTATGAGGGGAGCGTGGAATTGACCACACAAAGTGAAGTAGATGATTTTGGAGCGAAAAAATATACAGAGATTACGGGTGATTTAATTATTTCTAGTAAGAACAGAATTGAAATTTCCAATATAAACTCCTTATCAAACTTGACTAAAGTTAGGGGAGGTCTTTATGTTGCCGGGAATAGCAAATTGGAAACTGTTAATGGATTGGAAAGTATATCAACTATAGGGGGGTATCTTTATATTTTAAGCAATGAAGCCTTGATTGATTTAGATGGCCTGAGCAATCTTGATTCGGTACATGGCCTTCAAATTAATTTCAATTCTTCTTTAACGAGTATAACAGGGTTGAGCAAGCTAACATCGTTGGGAGAGAGCCTTATTGTCCACGGTAACGATATATTGGGGACCCTAGATGGCCTAAATCAACTGGAAGTTTTAGGCGGGGGAATTTCAATAGACGAAACGGTTAGCTTAAAAAACCTAGATGCCTTAGGTAACCTCAAGGAAATTAAAGGCACCATCTTCATTAATAACAATCAAAGTTTAGAGAGTATATCTGGATTGGATAATTTGGATTTTGCCGCTACCATTGAAATAATTAATAATGCAGCTTTAAAAGACATACCATTTAAAAATTTGCATCTTGTCAAAAGCTCTATATTGATTCAGAAAAATCCTAATTTGACTACAATAAATGGTTTTGAAAGTCTGGTTCAAGTTCAAAGATTGAGAATAGATTCAAATGCTATTCTTGCAAATATTCAGGGGTTTCCTTTGCTCGAGCAAATAGATTATATTAATATTTTAAAAAATCCAGAATTAATCAATATTTCAGGGGGCCCTCTTCTGAAAAACATGGTTGCATTAGAGATTCGCAACAATCCGAAATTGATTTCCATTGATGGGTTTGAGTCATTGGAAACAGTGCAGAGCTTTAGTTTTTTCTACAATCTAGCATTGGAGCAAATAAATGGCTTTTCATCCCTAATGGAAGTTGGTGATTACTTTAATATTTCTAGCAATTACAAGCTTAAAACAATAGCGGGTTTTTCTTCAATTAATTCAATAGGGAGTCTAACGCTTACGGGAACGCTATTAGAGAGTCTAGACATGTTCTCGACCTTACAAACAATAGGTGGAGGCATTGTAATTGGAGACAATCCAATGTTAACTAGTGTTTATGGATTCAACAATCTTGAAGAGATAAATGGTAATTTGGTTATTGGTGAAAACCCATCTTTAAATGACTTTACTGGATTATCAAATATTAAAACGATTAAAGGTGGTTTGACTATCTCAAACCTAGACAAAGTCACGACATTTGAAGATTTCCATTCATTGACAACTATTCAGGGGGAATTACATATTCACTCTAATATAGGATTACTTAATTTAGATGGGTTGGAAGCGCTGACGACTTTGAACGGAGATATCAGAATAAATTCAAATCCTTTATTAAGCAGCTATTGCGGCTTAGTACCCCTTATAGAAAATGGATGGCTTGGTTATTCTAGTATATATGATAATCTATATAATCCATATCTCCGAAATATTTCAGGAAGTGACTGCAGTAATTGAGTTTACAATAGGTCTTCAAGGTAGAGACATGTTTCTTTTTAGCTTTAATAACTGAAGGAAGGCATTAATATTCACTCTACAAGCTATATCAACACCCATTGTTGATTAATTTCTTGCTTCCATACTTTTATTTTTGCCCCTAAATTTTATATTAGCAAGGATTAACCCTTAACTCATGGCAGAAACCCAGTATACCGAGGATAATATTCGTTCACTGGATTGGAAGGAGCATATTCGTATGCGTCCCGGAATGTACATTGGCAAATTGGGCGATGGCTCTTCTGCCGATGACGGCATCTACATTCTTCTTAAAGAGGTCATCGATAACTGTATCGATGAATTTGTCATGGGAGCCGGGAAGACCATCGAAATCAACATCAAGGACAACACCGTGCATGTTCGTGACTTTGGTCGGGGTATTCCATTGGGAAAAGTGGTGGATGTGGTCTCCAAAATGAATACTGGAGGTAAATACGATACACGTGCCTTCAAAAAATCCGTGGGACTTAATGGGGTAGGTACTAAGGCCGTGAATGCCTTGTCCACCTATTTTAGGGTAGAGTCTACCCGTGATGGACAATCCAAATCTGCAGAATTTGAGACAGGAAACCTCACCAATGAGGAATTTTTGGAAGAAAGTTCAAGACGGAGGGGCACCAAGGTAAGCTTTGTTCCTGACGAATCCATCTTTAAAAAATACAAATACCGCAATGAGTATGTGGAACGCATGCTCAAGAATTACGTTTACCTCAATCCTGGACTCACCATTGTCTTTAATGGCGAAAAATTCCATTCAGAAAACGGTTTAAAGGATTTATTGGAAGACAATAACAATAATGAGGATTTCCTATATCCGATCATTCATTTAAAAGGGGATGATATTGAGGTAGCCATGACCCACAGCAAGACCCAGTACAGTGAGGAGTACCATTCTTTTGTCAACGGCCAGCATACCACCCAAGGTGGAACGCACCAATCGGCATTTCGGGAAGCCGTAGTAAAGACCATCCGGGATTTTTATGGAAAGAATTATGATGCTTCAGATGTGAGGAAGTCAATTATTTCTGCCATCTCCATTAAAGTGATGGAGCCCGTTTTTGAAAGTCAGACAAAAACCAAATTAGGTTCTACGGACATGGGAGGGGACTTGCCAACAGTGCGCACCTACATCAACGATTTTGTAGGAACCCATTTAGACAATTACTTGCACAAAAATCAGCAAACCGCTGATGCCCTGCAGCGTAAGATTGTACAGGCTGAAAAGGAACGCAAGGAACTTTCAGGTATCCGGAAATTGGCACGTGAACGCGCAAAGAAAGCAAGTTTGCACAATAAAAAGCTGAGGGATTGTCGTGTTCATCTGCAGGACATGAAAAATGAGCGGCGCTTGGATACCACACTGTTCATTACGGAAGGGGATTCTGCATCGGGTTCCATTACCAAATCCAGGGACGTGAACACACAGGCTGTTTTCAGTTTGAGAGGGAAACCCTTGAACTCCTACGGCATGTCCAAAAAGATTGTGTACGAAAACGAGGAGTTTAATCTGCTCCAAGCTGCCTTGAATATTGAAGAATCCATGGAAGATTTGCGGTACAACAACATTGTAATCGCCACGGATGCCGATGTGGATGGGATGCACATACGTTTGTTGTTGATCACCTTTTTTCTGCAATTCTTTCCGGAATTGATCAAGGAAAACCATTTGTACATACTTCAAACCCCACTTTTTAGGGTTCGAAATAAAAAAGAAACCATTTATTGCTATAGTGAGGAGGAAAAAAGAAATGCCATTGACAAGCTAAGTGGAAAACCAGAGATTACCCGATTTAAGGGATTGGGTGAGATTTCGCCAGATGAATTCCAACATTTCATTGGAGATGACATTCGATTGGAGCCTGTAATGTTGGACAAGGCCATGAGCATAGACAACTTATTGCAGTTCTATATGGGGAAAAACACTCCCGACAGACAGGAATTCATCATAAAAAACCTTAAAGTCGAACTTGATTTAGTTGAAGAAAACTAACTGTAAACCAAATAAACACATATCCTTCTGAATGGAAGAGAACGAAGAACTGAATGATGAAGGTTTAGAGAATCAGGACAACTCCCAAGATAGCTTGGTAAAAGTTACAGGGATGTACAAGGACTGGTTTTTGGATTATGCTTCGTACGTAATCCTGGAACGTGCCGTACCTGCAATTGAAGACGGATTTAAACCGGTGCAACGGAGAATCATGCACGCTCTCAAGGAACTGGATGACGGCCGTTACAACAAGGTGGCCAACGTAGTAGGCCATACCATGCAGTACCACCCCCATGGAGATGCCAGCATTGCTGATGCCATGGTTCAAATAGGGCAAAAAGACCTTTTAATTGACACGCAAGGAAACTGGGGAAATATTTTAACAGGTGATGGGGCCGCCGCGCCAAGGTATATTGAGGCCCGGCTTTCCAAGTTTGGCCTTGAGGTTGTCTATAGCCCCAAGATAACGGAATGGCAGCTATCCTACGACGGTAGAAAAAAAGAACCTATACATTTACCGGTCAAATTTCCTTTGCTTCTTGCCCAAGGTGCGGAGGGAATTGCGGTTGGACTTAGCACTAAAATACTTCCGCACAACTTTAACGAACTTATAGACGCCTCCGTAAAACACCTAAAAGGGCAGCGTTTTACCCTGTATCCCGACTTTCCAACAGGTGGAATCATTGATGTGACCAACTATAATGAAGGGGTTAGAGGCGGAAAGGTCAGGGTAAGGGCAAAAATTTCGGCTCTGGACAAGAATACGCTGGTCATCAATGAAATACCATATGGCACCAATACATCTTCTTTAATTGATTCCATCCTTAAAGCTAATGACAAAGGAAAAATCAAAATCAAAAAAATAGAGGACAATACGGCTGCAGAAGTTGAAATTCTGGTTCATTTGCCCAGCGGTCTTTCACCCGATAAAACTATTGATGCCCTATATGCGTTTACTGCATGCGAATCCTCCATTTCGCCATTGGGCTGTATCATAGAGGACAATAAACCCCTTTTCATTGGGGTCAAGGAAATGCTTGAGCGTTCCACGGACAATACAGTAGAGTTATTGAAATCCGAATTGGAAATTCAATTGAGTGAGTTGGAAGAGCAATGGCATTTTGCTTCCTTGGAACGAATTTTTATAGAAAATAGAATCTACCGGGATATTGAGGAAGAGGAGACCTGGGAAGGAGTGATTGCTGCTATCGATAAAGGCCTGAAGCCTTTCACCAAAAATCTGAAAAGGGCAGTTACTGAAGAAGATATTGTTCGGTTGACCGAAATCCGAATCAAGCGTATTTCCAAGTTCGATTTAGAGAAAGCCCAACAACTTATTGATAGTTTGGACGAACGTATCGCCCAAACCAAGCACCACTTGGAACATTTGGTAGAATATGCCATAGACTATTTCAAAGAGCTGAAAAAGAAATACGGGGCTGGCCGTGAAAGACAGTCAGAGATTAAAGTTTTCGATGACATCGAGGCGACAAAGGTGGTCATTAGGAATACCAAACTTTATGTTAACCGCGAGGAAGGTTTTATAGGAACGTCACTTAAGCGTGACGAGTATGTAACCGATTGTAGCGATATCGATGACATTATTGTCTTTACGAAGAGCGGGGAAATGATGGTCACAAAGGTAGACTCCAAAGTCTTTGTGGGCAAAAACATCATCCACGTGGCTGTGTTCAAGAAAAAGGACAAGCGCACGGTCTACAACATGATTTATAAAGAAGGCAAAGGAGGCTCCAGCTACATCAAAAGATTTAATGTCACCAGCATCACCCGGGATAAAATCTACCCATTGGCTGGGGACAAGGCCTCTTCTGAAGTGCTATATTTTTCAGCCAATCCCAATGGAGAAGCAGAAGTCATTACAGTACTCTTGCGCCAATCTGGCAGCATTAAAAAATTGAAATGGGATTTGGACTTTGCCGATGTGCTCATCAAAGGCAGGGCATCCAAAGGAAACCTGGTCACCAAATACAGTGTCAAGAGAATAGAATTGAAAGAAAAAGGAGTTTCTACCTTAAAACCCAGAAAAATCTGGTTTGATGATATCGTAGGAAGACTGAATGTTGATGGAAGGGGAGAACTATTGGGAGACTTTAAAGGAGACGACCTACTTCTGGTCATAGACCAAAAAGGAACAGTCAGGACCATTCCACCAGATTTGTCCACCCACTTTAATGAAGATATGATCGTGCTGGAAAAATGGCACCCCAAAAAACCCATATCCGTAGTGCATTTTGAAGGTGAAAAAGAGCGTTATTACCTCAAACGGTTCTTAGTGGAGAACCCCAACAAAGAAGAATTGGTAATTTCTGAGCATCCGAAATCATTTATGGAGCAGGTGTCAACAGATTGGCGACCCATGCTGGAGATAGAATTCGTGAAGCCTAGAGGTAAAGATGCCAAACCCAATCTTCAGGTAAATGTTGAAGATTTTATTTCCGTTAAAGGAATAAAAGCGATTGGAAATCAACTTACTACAGATAAAGTAAAGAACATCAATGTATTGGAACCATTACCGTTTGAAGAACCCGAGGACACCAAAGCAGAGGACTTGGAAGTAGTGGATGAAGAAAGTGTGGATGTTGATAAAACCGAATCTGAACCTAAAAAAGACAGTTCTGACCAAACCTCTTTGTTTTAAAGCAATTTCTACCTATATTCTCAACCGAACATGATTATAAAAAATCCTAACCCCCTAGCATAAATATTTTATGGATTTCACCAACCCGCTGGTA
>JAUICT010000473.1 GCA_030429325.1 Bacteroidia bacterium | reverse complement strand
GTATTGGGTTGTATTCTAGGTATTACATACAGTTGGGTCTGCCTACCGTTTACATATCTAAATCCTTCTTCCCCAAAAAAACCAGCTTCTTCCAGCATAATACGGATATCCCGCTTCCATTCCGGGATGTTTACCGTGGCATTGAGCTCTATCGCATAGACTGTATTTGGATTTAAGGGATAATTTTCGCCATCATCCTTCATGACCCCTCCTTGGGCATCCCACATACCAATGGTAGTTCCTGCTGAGTGTCCGTAGGTGCCCAACGGGTGGGTGTAAATGGCAGGTTGTAGGCCTGCATCCTTGGCATCTTGCAAGGCTTTGGCCAGTATTTGATTGCCGGTCCTGCCTTTTACCATGTTGCTCGTTAAAAAATCCTGTACGCGGTTTCCATCATAAAGGGCATTCACCAAATAGGAAGGGGCTTCTTTTTCACCAGGTTTCAATACATAGGCCAACTCCTGGCAATCCGTATTCAATCTTAGATAAGTAATACCAAAATCACAGTGCAACAAATCCCCGGGCAGTATCACCATATCGTCTGGGCGTCCAGAAAAAGAATACAAATGCCCCACCAATTCCTCACTACTGCGTTGGACATCCACCGTTGGATGAAACCAAGTCTCCAACCCTAAATCTGTCACCTTTTGCCGCATCCACCACTCAACTTCAGTGGTTGTGGTAACTCCGGGAGTAATCACTTTTTCGGAAAAAGCCTCGGCAATAATGGCATGGGTTATACTTACCAATTGGTTATAAATGATCATTTCACGTTCGGTTCGTGTTTCTATCCACCGCACTGCCAATTGTTCCGCAGAGCTTACACGGGAATGGAACTTTTTGGGAAGATGGGCCATGAACTCATCATAATCTGTTTTGTCCAGACCGTCTGCAATATTGTGGTCTTTGGAAAAGTTCAACCCTATTTTACTTGGGTTTCGTTCCGCAATCAACTCCATCAATCGCTTCCACTGGTTAGGTTCTTTTTCCTTATCCCATGCCGAAACAATGCTTTTTCCCACATTGTATCGTGCAACGGCCAATTTATCAATAGTGTTCTTTTCCTTATTTCGATAAAACAACAGAATAGTCCTTCGCCTGGCATTTAGCCATGTAGCTGGTAGCATGGTGCGAAGTACGGGGTCTTCATTATATTCCCGTGAAATCACAATCCACATATCCATATCCACATCATCCATAAGCCTTGGAAGTAAATTGTTGAACCGGTCTTCCAAAAGCTCGTCCACTACTCTAGCCCGTTCAACTTCGGGAAGAATTTGTTGGGAATGGCTCAAAAAAGTATTGAACAGTAAAAAAGAAAGAAGGATTTTTTTCATGGCTCTTATTTATCCCCTGAAAATACAAAACTTACCGAATCTGTTGCATTGTTTTTTTACGATGTACCTTGCCTGTATTGGTTTCAACAAAGGATTTTACAGCGTAAATAGCCTTGGGCATCTCATACTTACCCAATGTTGTTAAAACAGATAGTTGTTCCAGTATTTTTTTTGGCTGAATGGCCTCGTCCTCTAGAACCAAAACCAATCTCTCCCCAAAAATGATATCAGGTTCACCAGTCACAAAAAATCGGGAATTGATAATCGGAGCCAGCTTTCTTTCAATCTGTTCGGGAATCAATTTTATCCCTCCCGAGTTTATAATGGAGTCAAACCTTCCCAACCATTCAAACGTGTTTTTGGACACCATGTTCACCAAATCGTTGGTCACCACCTTTTCATCAGAAATGTCAGGAGCTTCAATGGTTAGGCACCCTCTTTCATCTGTTGAAATATGAACATCTGGAAGGGTTTGGAAAAAATCGGAACATTGGGGACCATTGATGGCTTTTACGGCAATATGGGTTATGGTCTCCGTCATCCCGTACGTTTCAAAGCAGTTGGTGTGAAGGGTTTGCAAATCCTTTTTAAGAGTTGAATTCACAGGAGCGCCACCAATGATCAAGATGTCTACCCGATTCAATTGTTTCAAGGAATTCTGTACTTGAAGCGGGACCATGGCGGCAAAATCATACTTTTTTTCTGAATCCAACAAGGGGGTTGCAGACGGCTCCACATAATCCAACTGCCAGCCTAAGACCATAGCACGTACCAACATCATTTTACCCGCTATTCCTGAAAAAGGGAGACAAAGTAAGGCTGTTGTTCCTTCCTTTAGCTTAAAATATTGGCCGGTTGCCAAAGCAGAATTGACCATGTGCTCCTTCTTGAGCTCAATGCTCTTGGGCATTCCGGTTGAACCAGAGGTTAGAACGGTCAACGTAGGTTTGTCTGAGAACCAATCCAATAAAAATTCCCCCATGGCCGTTTCAAAAGAATTTCCCTCATTGACCAGGATGTTGCCCAGTTTGGAAATCTCTAAAGTTGAATAGGAAACCCCATTGAGCTTGAAACCTGAGTGAACTTTATACCAAACTGGATTCTTCATGGGTAAGTGT
>JAUICT010000472.1 GCA_030429325.1 Bacteroidia bacterium | reverse complement strand
CAAGTAATTGTTCGTAGTTCTGCCAATATACAATCTGGAGGTAGAACCAAAGCTTCAGCCATTATTCATGGATTCTTTTTATTGGCTTCGGTAGTTTTGATCCCAACGCTACTAAATATGATTCCTCTATCCGTCTTGGCGGCCATCCTCTTCGTTGTTGGTTATAAGCTGGCCAAGCCGAGTTTGTTCAAGACCATGTATAATTCTGGTTGGAAACAGTTTGTTCCCTTTGTTGTTACCGTGGTTGGAATCGTGTTTACCGATCTTCTGGTAGGTATTGGATTAGGTCTGGGCGTAGGAATTGTGGTAATCCTCATAAAAAGTTATCAAAACTCGCATTTCCTCCATATTGAGGACAATAGCAATGGTGCACATAAGATTAAAATGACCTTGGCAGAAGAAGTTACCTTTATCAACAAAGGGGCTATTCTAAAAGAGTTGGACAGGCTTCCTGAAAATTCATACCTTGAACTGGATGTTAGAAAGACAAGGTTCTTGGACAACGACATTATCGAAATTTTGGAAGACTTCTCGGCCAAAGCCAAAAATCGAAACATTTACATTACCATTATTTCCGAACGAGGCATTGCGGAAAACCCAAAAAGTTACATTGAATTCTTTAATCTAAGACCGAAAAAATCGGCATAACTATAGTGATATGAAAGCACATACAAAAGAAACACAAGCCACCATGACCCCAGAAAAAGCCATTGCTTTTTTAAAGGAGGGCAATGAGCGTTTTCAACAGAACCTAAAAGCCAATAGAAACTTATTGGAACAGGTAAACGATACCAAAGATGGGCAATTTCCTTTTGCTACCATCTTGAGCTGTATAGACTCCAGGGTTTCTGCAGAACTAGTATTTGACCAAGGTTTGGGGGACATATTCAGCGTTAGGATAGCTGGAAACTTTGTCAATGAAGATATCCTGGGAAGTATGGAGTTTGCCTGTAAGTTGGCTGGCACCAAACTATTGGTTGTCCTTGGACACACCAGTTGTGGAGCCGTAAAAGGAGCCTGCGATCATGCCCGCCTTGGCAACTTAACAAAGCTGATCAACAAAATTGAACCTGCTGTTGAAGCGGTTATTGAGCCAAAAGACGAGTCCTTGAGAAATTCCAAGAACATTGATTTTGTAGATTCCGTGGCAGTTAAAAATGTAGAACTGACCTTGGATAACATCAGAAATCAGAGTCCCATCTTAAAGGAAATGGAAGAACAGGGTGAAATAGCCATTGTAGGAGGTATGTATGACATCTCCGATGGTAAAGTTACTTTCATGTAAGCCATAAACTTTATGATCTTAAAGGCCGATGATTCCATAATCATCGGCCTTTTTATTTCTTAAAATTAGTATCTTCATGCAGTATACATCTAATACTGGATATGTTTAAACATGTAAGAGGGGACCTATTTGGAGGGATAACTGCAGGAATTGTGGCACTTCCTCTGGCGCTTGCATTTGGTGTCAGCTCTGGTCTAGGGCCAAGCGCAGGGCTGTATGGTGCGATTTTTATCAGCTTTTTTGCCGCTCTCTTTGGTGGGACCAATACCCAGATATCTGGGCCTACTGCTCCAATGACTGCGGTCAGTATGGTGGTTATTGCCAGTATTGTTGCCGTTAACGACGGTGATGTAACCAAAGCCCTCCCGGCTATTTTAACCATTTTTCTTTTGGCAGGTCTAATGCAGATAGGGTTAGGATTGGTTGGATTGGGAAAATATATAAAATACATTCCCTACCCTGTGGTCTCTGGTTTTATGACAGCTATTGGCGTAATTATTCTGGTTACACAGATATTGCCCGCTGTCGGGTACTATCCCAAAGAAGATTTGGAATTTGTAAATCAATATATGCCCGAAGCCGAGGAGAGAATCTTGGAAAACATTCTTAGGGAAGAAGCAGGTGAGGGCATTCTGGTGTTGGAAAACTTTGAAGAAACCATTAAACGTGCAAGTGCCATTACCGAAGCCGATATGAACAAAGAGGCCAGCACCTTGGCTGCCAAAGATGCTTCAGGCGTTTTGGGAACCATAAAGGTTCTTCCCCGGGCATTACAGAACATTAATTGGTTGGAACTGGCCCTAGCTTTGGCCACCATTTTTATCATCTATGGTTTCAAAAGAATTACCACTGCCGTTCCCAGCACCTTGGTAGCCTTGTTAGTGGTTTCTGGAGTGGCATTTGGTTTTGGGTTGGATTATCGTCCCATCGAACAAATTCCCAGCGGATTGCCCATCCCCAACTTGGAGATATTTACAGGATTTAACCTAAATTCCATTGCCCCACATATCTTTACGGCACTTACCCTTGCCCTGCTTGGGGCAATAGACTCGTTGCTCACCTCCGTAGTGGCGGATAATATGACACAAACCAAACACAAACCAAACAAAGAATTGGTTGGTCAGGGTATTGGCAACAGTATTGCAGCTGTTTTTGGAGGTATTCCCGGGGCTGGGGCCACCATTA
>JAUICT010000471.1 GCA_030429325.1 Bacteroidia bacterium | reverse complement strand
CCGTTTCGGGTGTAATCCCCTTCCCAAGGATATTTTTTTCTACCCCTGTAGTTATTGTATTCTCTGGTCCCAACAAGGGCCTGTGCGGCATATTCCCATTCGGTTTCGGTGGGAAGCCTGTATTCGGGCATGATGACACCGCTACTTCTTTTGGCAAAAGCGTTGATGGAATCCTTCTTTTGTTTTCCTTGCAAGGAGTCTATTTGACCGCCATACACGGATTCAGGATTGTTCAAGTAAGCCTCTGTACTGAATGTACCTCCTATTTCGCCGTTCAATACCTTGTATTTGGCATCATCTGCCAAATAGCCTTCTCGTTCCAACATGACCTCGTTGACCCTATCGGTTCTCCACTCGGCATATTGGGAAGCCTGTACCCAGTTCACACCAACTACGGGATACTCCGCATAAGCTGGGTGTCTTAAGTAGTTGTTGGTCATGGTCTCATTAAAGCCCAATCGGTTTCTCCAAACCAAGGTGTCGGGCAATGCCCCTTTATAGATATTGGCGTAGTTGGGATTGTCCGGCGGGTATACCGCTTTAAGGTAATCCAAGTACTCGAGGTACATTACGTTGGTCACCTCGGTTTCATCCATGTAGAACGACTGTACGTGCTGTTGTGTGGGTGTGTTGTTCCAATCGTGCATAATGTCGTCCTGTACCTTTCCTTTTGTAAAGGTTCCACCTTCCACAAAAACGGTTCCCGGAGGAGTTTCCTGCTCCTTGAAATCCGAATTATATTGAAAACCTCCTTCCTTGGCATTTATTTTCCATCCCGTGGCTCTGGAGACGTTCTTAGAAGAGGATGAAGAGTTTTTACAACTTGAAAAACTTGCCATCACAATAACGGAAGAAAGTACAACTTTGATAAAGTGTTTTTTCATAATTTGGGCTTGAGTACTTTAAGACTTTGGGCATTTTGCCCTAAGCTACTTCAACTTGTTTTGATTTATTTTAATCCTTACAATGGCTTAAAACGGTGTTTTGTCCAGAATATTTTGCATTCATAAAATAATTGTGGCAAAATGGTTGCACATCTTTGCTACACTTTTGTAACGCAGATAGCACAAAAATAGTATGGGTTACCCGAGTTTTAACGGTTTTGAACGATCTGTTGAAGACAAATAATCATTTAATGTATACTTTTGTTCGAAACATTTAGGCAAAAAAAGCATGTATGATTACACGAATTTGCACAAAAAACCGTTTACATGTAAAATGTTTAATAGTTAGAAATCTCGAATCTCTTCTAAACACTAAAAATTAAGAATGAAAAAGTTACTATTGGTGGTAGTGTTACTTGCTATGGCCCCTCGATTGAGAGCACAACAAGAAAGGGTTATCACAACAGCAGTTCCATTTTTAACCATTGCCGCAGATGCAAGGGCATCGGGTATGGGAGATATGGGAGTGGCCACATCCGTTGACGCTTATTCACAACAATGGAACCCTGCCAAGTATGCATTTGCCACACAAAAGATTGGTGTTGGGGTCAGCTATACCCCTTATTTGGAGAGCATTGTCAATGACGTTTCGCTATTGAATGCCAATTTCTACAATAAAATCAATGATAGAAGTGCGTTTGCTGTTGGCTTGAGGTATTTTGGTCTGGGTGAGATTGAGCTCAGACAAACCATTGATGAAGATCCGACCTTGGTAAAACCCAATGAGTTTGCCATAGATGGATCGTATTCCCTTAAACTGAGCCAAACGTTTTCCATGGCAGTGGGTGGGCGTTTTATTAGCTCAAATCTTAGGTTTCAGGATGGTACACAAGACTCTAAGGCTGCCAATGCTTTTGCTGTTGACATAGCTGGTTTTTATCGCTCAAGAGAGATTTTTTACAACAACTTTGACGGACGCTGGAGAGCTGGTTTCAACATTTCCAATATTGGCGGCTCCTTGCAATATGATGAAGGGGGACAAGAAAACTTTTTACCTACCAACCTGAAGTTTGGTGGAGGATTCGATTTTATATTCGATCAAGATAATGTTTTGGCGGTCAGTACCGAATTCAACAAGCTATTGGTGCCTACTCCCAGAGATTTTAATGGAGATGGTGTAATTACATCAGAAGATAATGACGAATACCACAACATTAGTTTCTTTAGCGGTATTTTTGAGTCCTTTGGAGACGCACCGGATGGTTTTAGTGAAGAGCTTAAGGAGATTACATGGTCTTTGGGAACAGAATATAGGTTCAGGGAAACCTTTATGCTGCGAGGAGGGTATTTTAATGAGAGTGAGGAAAAAGGTTCAAGGAAGTTCTTTACCTTGGGTGCAGGATTTAAGTTTAAGACCGCACAAATAGACTTGTCTTATCTGTTTTCAAATTCGCAGGTCAAGAACCCTCTCGAAAACACCTTACGTTTTTCACTTACCTTTAATTTTGGGGAAGAGTTTTATAACGATTGATGATCAAAACACATATCAGTATATAAGAAAAACCTGTCCATCGACAGGTTTTCTTA
>JAUICT010000470.1 GCA_030429325.1 Bacteroidia bacterium | reverse complement strand
CATCAACTCCTTTAAGCGTACCGTCACCACCAATGGCAAATAACATATCTATTTGGTTGGCCTCAAGCGTATCTACCATTACCGAAACGTCCTGACCACCTCGTGAGGATCCCAAAAATGTACCTCCAAACTGGTGAATGTCCTTTACCTTGTCCGGGGTAAGTTCTACAAACCCATGCCCTTTATCTGGATTAAGACCCTCATATCCGTAGGGTACACCCAGTATTTTTTTGACCCCATAAAAATAATGGAGTCCCATGACCACACCACGAATTACATTATTGATGCCCGGGCACAAACCTCCACAAGTAACAATGGCCGCTGTTGTATGCTTGGAATCAAAAAAGATGTTCTGTCTGGGGCCTGCCTTTTCCAAACACGATGGTTCCTCCCCTGTCTTAAGACAGTGATTGTACTGGTCTATGGATAGGTCAAAAACCAATCTATCGGAATCATTTATAAAATCGAAGATATTATCACCCTTAATGGTACTTAACTTAAGGGGAGATTTATATTGGGGCTGGCCTAAACTTTCTATCCGAAACTCACTCATTTGCTCTCTATGTTTTAGGGATAACATTTTGTTGCCATTACCCCTCTCCCCCAAAGTTACCATGAAAAGGAGCAATAGCAACAAAAATCATCAATCTAAAGCAAGAACAGGAATTTCTGAATGCAACGTTAGCAGTTTTGTTAAACGACCTTCGGAGGGTGTACTGTTTTGCGCATGGTTTCTGGGCAAGATGGCCAATAAGTCAATCTGTTTTTCATTGATGTAGTTGAAAATTCCCTCCTCTACATCTTGATTCTTATTGAACGTATGCTCCAAATAGAAATGCTCCAAGTAGTATTCCAAAGAATCTTCGGTACTGTCTGCAACAGATTCTTCATCATAGATGGATTCTTTGTAGATGGTCAGCACATGTACCCTTGAATTAAAAGTACGCGCCACATCCAATAAAGTGGCTAAAACCTTCTTATCGTCAATTTTCTCTCCGCCCATGACCAAAGCAATGTCCTTAGGCTCCTTGATGTGACAGCCATAAGGAATGGAAATTACTGGGCAATTGGCGTCCAGAACAAGTCTTGAGGTGTTGGTTATGGCCTCATCCGTAATTTTATCCCCCATGGTCCCCATCATGATCAGGTCTGCATTGTTCTTGGCTTGGGCCGATAAAATTGTGCTGGTCATCTTACCTGTAGCGGTATGGAATTCGGGGGTCAATTTTAATTTCTTGTCAATTGACTTTACCACATTTGAGAAATCTTTTTTCAAGGACTCTTCCTCGGAGGCGCTAATGGGCATTGCTCCTACATACATGGCCAAAATGGCGATGGAACGATCTGGCCCCACAAAATTGATCACATATTCCAATGCGTTCACTGAAGCTTCTGAAAAATCAAAAGGAATCAATATTTTTTTTATATCGCTCATACCTGAAAATTTTAATGCTTATTACTTCAACATCAAAAATAGACCAGTTGAATGAACCAAAACATGATAGTTGTCATGTAAGGATTTCACCCAGACTGACATTTATCATATTTTATACCAAGCTGCGCATCTAATTTTGACCTATAATCCAAAGGTATGTAGCTATGTGTGAATTAGTTCAAAAGTATAATGTTCCCGGACCCAGATATACCAGTTACCCCACGGTTCCTTATTGGGATTTGGAGAACTTCTCTGGCAAGAAATGGAAATCAACCGTACTAAAAGCGTTTCAAGAAAACCCAGAAGAAGGCATCAGCCTATATATACATTTGCCCTTCTGCGAAAGTCTTTGCACCTTTTGCGGATGCCATAAACGTATTACCAAACGACATGAGGTAGAATTACCCTATATAAAATCGGTAATAGAAGAGTGGCGATTGTACACTGAGCTTCTTGGTAAAAAACCAATATTAAAGGAACTTCATTTAGGTGGAGGCACTCCTACTTTCTTCTCTCCAGAACACCTCACCATGCTGGTTAATGGCATTCTTAGATTGGCAAAAAAGGCAGAAGATGCCCAATTCAGTTTTGAAGGGCATCCCAACAATACCACAAAGGCACATTTGCAGGCCCTTTTTGATGTAGGGTTCAGAAGGGTCTGCTACGGTGTGCAAGACTACAACTTAACGGTACAAAGGGCCATCAACAGAAAACAGCCTTTTGAAAATGTAAAAAATGTGACGGACTGGGCCAGGGAAATTGGGTACACATCGGTTGGACATGATATTATCTATGGCCTACCCTTCCAAGATTGTTCCCATGTGGAGGAAACCCTAACAAAGACCAAAGCCCTTCAACCCGATAGGATCGCATTTTACAGTTACGCCCATGTTCCATGGTTAAAAGGCAATGGACAACGAGGCTATAAAGAAACCGACCTTCCTTCGTCCGTGGAGAAAAAAGCACAATATGAAATGGGCAAAAGAATGCTTACCGAATTCGGATACAAAGATGTGGGCATGGATCATTTTGCACTTCCTAC
>JAUICT010000469.1 GCA_030429325.1 Bacteroidia bacterium | reverse complement strand
AACCTAGCATGCCCATTGGTTTTGCCAGTGGCAGATGGGGGGCTTTGGCGGCCTATGGGGCACGATATGATAACAACACCAAGAAGATTTATGGGACCCGCGGCAACAGTTTTGTGGCCGTGGTAGAGTTTGGTGATCGGGTAAAGGCAAAAACCATGTTGGCAGGAGGGCAGAGCGGAGACCCCAACTCGCCACATTTTAATGATCAAGCACAGCGGTATGCCGATATGGAATTTAAAGATGCAGCCTATTATAAAGAAGACGTATTGAAAAGGGCCAAACGAACCTATAAACCGGGGGAATAATCATTCGTCTTCCTTGACGATGATCAAACTGGCCCGAGAACCTGTGGAAAGGTTCCAACGGTTGTTGTGGATAACCTCACCTTTCTCATCGGCCACCACGACTTGGGCCGTATTGGGCCCGGACGAGCCTTGGTTGAGGGCTTCAAACTCAATACGATTAAATCCCTTGACCAAATCTACATTGATTCCTTTAAAGGAACCGGTGAGCAAAAGATTGAACTCGGCCACTTCTCCATTGACGTAGATTTTAATACGATCACCATCCACATATTCGTGATCTCTGCACACTATGCCCACAAACTTGGAAGAGGTCTTAAAATCCCCCAAATATTGATCTCCAAAATGTTCTTTGGACCCCTTTTTTTCTTTTTCCCCCACTTTTGGATCAATGACCATATCATGCCCTGCTTGTAAAAGTTCCCTATCTGGAAGCATTTTCACGCTTGGCTTGTCATTTTTGTCCTTAAGGCTTTCGTCAAGAACTGAGGGCATGCGAAGAAGTGTCCCTTGATTGCTAGACTTGATGTCCAAATCGTTTCGTTCACCAATCTTTAATGGACGGGTGGTAGGAAGATCGGATTGCGCTTGCAAAACACTGATTCCCAACACTAGACCTAAGAAAGAAAAAACAAGTCTTTTCATAGCAAAAAGGGTAAAACGGCTATGATAAAGTTAACAAATACCTTGCCATGAGGGTGATAAATTGAAGTTAAATCGTTGAAAAGCGCATTCGGAAAATGGTAATTTTTTTAATTGCCCATATAATCCACCAACTTTTCTGGCCCTTCAAGTAATACCCTTACAATCTGTAGTGTACCGTCTGCCTTGGTATCTATATGCCATTTGATCAATGAAATCTTTCCATTTTCGACCTCTAATCCGGTAATGCTTCTGGGGTGAACACAGCTTCCGTCATTGAAAAATGGAATCTGCCCCGGTTCTGGAAAGCGTGGTCTATGTGTGTGCCCAACAATGGTAATTTGAAGATTGTTTCGAAGAATCCAACGTTTTATTCGTTTTTCAATTCTTATGAGCTCCTTGTAATTCTTTGCGGGACTAGTTGGGTCTGCAATGCCGACTACTTGAAGGGGTTTCCAGAGTACACGTACCAAAAAACGTCCAATGCGCCAACAGACATAGTTCCACCAATCTGCTTGATGTCCGTGTGTACAGAAAAGTTTTTGGCCGGTTTCGGTATGCTTTAAGACAAGGCCTTCATGGTAAGTGATTCCTTCAAAAAGGGCCTTGTCCGACCCATCAATAGGTTCAAAATAATGAGACAGATGCTTGTCTACATAATTTTTGTCCCTATAGACCATATCATGATTGCCCCAGACCATGTGCAAACGTTTTTCCAAATGAAACCTACGAAGTAGTTGGTACACATTTTTGTGCGCCTCAAAAATGGAATCGAACCCAATATTTTCCCAAAGTTCGTCGCCATCGCCCAACTCGCAGTAATGGAACCCTTCGCGATAGTAATGATTTAAGGCATGGAAATAAATATTTCTGTTATTGGCAAAATCGTCGGCAAAACTATTGTCTCCCCTATGGCAATCACTGAATAAAATAAACTTGGAGTTGTCATCAAATGGAATGACTTTGGCATTTTTATAGGCCCGATCTAATCTGGCATTGGAGGACATGCGATAAATTTTACTAAATATCCTTAAAAATGGCGATTAATCCATAAATATTTCCATTATGAAAAGAAGAGTGGGTGTTTTTGTAACTTTGTATGCTAAACTTCGACCAATAGCTGTATGAGGGGAAATTACAATGCTGAAAGTCCAATGGTGCAGTTGGTAAGCTTTAACAAGCTACTGGAGCATTATGACGAACAACTGAACAGCAAGGATAAGCATCTTGCTGAACGGGCAAAGTATATTCTGGACACACAGGCCCCTTACCCAATACTCAGGGAGGGTTTCGACGATTTTAGTTTGTTGGAAAAATATAAGGATGTCATTGGTGTAATATTGGCTGACACCTTTTCTTCCGTGCTTACCCAAAATGAGATAAAGACCGCATCCACTCCATTTGAAAATTTGACTTTCAATTCATCGGAGCGATTTAAAAAAATATTGAAAGATGCCGGAGAGGATTTTGAACTGAAAATCCGAAACATTCCTGATGAGCTTAGCTACATCATGAAATGTACTGTGATCCTTAGCTTTTATTAC
>JAUICT010000468.1 GCA_030429325.1 Bacteroidia bacterium | reverse complement strand
CCGACCATCCGAACCAATCATGGTCTGGGGGTGTTGCATGATTCGAACTACATCTTCTTCGGCCATGGCATGAAAAACGCAGGAAGCCCCACCCTTGAGTTGGGCTTCAATAACCAGTTCTGCACCGTTTTCAACGGATGGCTCCATTCCCTGTTGTTCAGCCCAGTATTTTAACGTTTTTCCTTCCAGTTCTGGTTGCCATTCCACTTTTGCGAATTGAATCCGGTCCAAATCCGAACCTCCACGATCATTGAGAATATTGAACACAATACCATTTCTAATACTGTCCCTAAGTTTTGGGTTTGCTGCCCTCTCCGTAAAGGCATCAAGACCACCTGCCATGGACCAACTGGGGATAAGAACCGAAATACCTGTATAGCTGGCGGCATAGGGGTATTGGTCCATTTTAATGTCCAATCCCTTTGCCCTTGCAGAATCTACCATGGCCAAGGTACGGACACTTTTCCCCCACATGGGTTTTCCAATGGCCTTGTGATGGGTAAGCACCACGGGAATGTTTGCCTTTTCCGAAATCTGGATCGCTTCGGCAACCGCATCAAAAAGACCCAATCCCTCTTCGCGAAGATGTGAAGTATAGATGCCTCCATATTTTGAAGCTATTTTGGACAAGGCAATGACTTCCTCTACATTGGAAAAGGTGCCGGGCAGGTATTTGAGTCCTGTTGAAATCCCATAGGCTCCAGCTTGCATAGCGCTATCCACTTGTGCTTCCATGGCCTGTTGTTCCATTTGGGTGGGAGCTCTATTCTCCAATCCCATAATGTTTTTTCGGATGGTATTGTGACCTATCAAATAGGCTACATTCATACCAACACCTTTATTTTCAAGACTGTCCATGTAAGACCCTAAAGGCCATGGGGAACCTCCATCTGGCCCACCCAAGGCAGTAGTGACTCCTTGCCTGATTAGACTTTCGCAGGAGGATAGTTCCATAATTGGTTCCAGATGGGCATGCATATCAATGAAACCAGGGGAAACGGCAAGTCCCTGCGCATCTATGGTTCGGATAGTGTTGACATTTTTTAAATTGCCGATGGCCACGATAATCGAATCTTTAATGGCAATATCAGCTGTACTAGGTGCTTCCCCTGAACCATGATAAAGGGTTCCATTCAAAATCACTAAATCATAAGTATCTGTATTTGAGCAGGATAAAAAGAACAGGAAGCATAATCCCACACCTACTTTCTTGAAAATGGTTTGAAAGGGGTGGGTTTTGGTTTTTTTAAGATTATTCATGGTTACAATATGAGTGTTGAGGAATCCAGTTCCTTTAATTTGGCAAAGGCTTCCTGTAGTTTTAAGGTAATTGGTCCAATAGCACCAGAAGTATGGAACACATGCTCACCCAATTTAGAGATTGAGGCAATTTGGGTTGTGGTCCCGGTCAAGAATGCCTCATCCATAGAGGAAATTTTATCGGCTGGAATAGCCTTTTCCATCACGGTAATCTCCAAATCCCGGCACAGTTCCAATACAATTTTTCGGGTGATGCCATCTAAAATATGTTCATTGGCCGGATGCGTATATACTTTTTCATCTTTGATAAAAAAGATGTTGGTATGGGAGCCCTCTGTAATTATGCCATCCCTGACCAATACGGCTTCATCCGCATTTTGGGTCATGGCAGCTTCATTGGTCATGATATTGCCCAGTAATGAAATGGACTTGATATCACACCTGTGCCAACGAAAATCAGGTTGCAAAATAACCTGCATGTTTTTGGTATTGATGTGCGGAAGGGAAAAGGGTAGTGCGTACATCATAACTGTGGCAGGTACATCCTTTGGGTAAGCATGCTTTCTGGGTGCCACACCACGGGTTACTTGCATATAGATAAGGCAGGTCTTATCGCCAAGATTGCAAGAATCAAGTAAAGGATTTATTTGGGCCTCTAAATGGGAAACATCATATGGGATGTTGATTTTGTCTAGGTTTTCCTGTAATCGGTCTAAATGTGCTTTTTTATAAAAAATGCCATTGTCCAATTGTACCATGACTTCGTAGATACCATCGCCAAAAAGAAATCCTCGGTCAAATACCGAAATATGGGCATCATTACTTGAATAGATGGTTCCGTTCAGAAAAACTTTTTCTGGAAAATTACCTTTTGGGAGCATAGTTGGTGGTTGACATTAACTAGAATGCCATGTGAAGGTAACGGATATTTTTCTAAATAAAAACTGGATTTCATGCGGGTATTGGAATTGGTAAATATTAGATTTGATATCTTGCAATCTTCAAGGTAGTACTGTAAAAATTAGATTAAGAGGTGTAAGTAGTATGGAGAAATTCTTTAGTGGTAAGAACGGAACGGTTCATTTAGCAGTATTGGCCATTGTATTGGTTTTGGTGGGTTGTGGGCAGAAGGACAAAGAACAAAAGGAAAGAACGCAACCAAAGGTCGATAATACCCAAAATGCCCCTATAGTTATTACTGTTCCTCCTATTGAAACGCCAACCGGGAT
>JAUICT010000019.1 GCA_030429325.1 Bacteroidia bacterium | reverse complement strand
AACTTCATGGCCAAAACAAGCAAAATTGGCCGCTGATGGCAAATGGGATGAATTGAAAGAATGGCAAGACAGTGTAAAAGGTGGGGTTGAATAAACCAAAAGCTGATTTAACATTGTCCTAAAACGAAACACCTTTTTAGTGTTTTACTTTACATAAATTTAAAAAGAGAAAAAAATGGCAAAGATTACCGCCGCAGAAGTAAATAAATTAAGAAAAACCACCGGAGCTGGAATGATGGATTGCAAAAAAGCTTTGGTTGAAGCCGATGGTGATTTTGATAAAGCAATAGAAATCCTTAGAAAAAAAGGACAAAAAGTAGCCGCCAAAAGAGCCGATAGGGATTCTTCTGAAGGTGCAGCTATTGCAAAAGTAAATTCAGATAGCACAAGTGGGGTTATCATTTCATTGAACTGTGAAACCGACTTTGTGGCCAAGAACGACAGCTTTGTAAAATTGGCCAATGATTTGGCCGATTTGGCACTAAGCCATGACAGTAAGGATGATTTCCTTGCCGCTTCTTTCGATGGAATGACTGTTGCAGACAAATTGACCGAGCAAACCGGTGTAATTGGTGAAAAGATAGAAATTGGGAGCTTTGAGAAATTGAGCGCACCATTTGTTGGTTCTTACATCCATGCTGGAAACAAAATTGCCACTTTGGTTGGGTTGTCCGCCAATGTTGATGGCGCTGCCGAAGCCGCCAAGGATGTAGCCATGCAAGCTGCAGCAATGAACCCCATTGCACTTAATGAAGAAGGCGTAGATCAATCCGTTATCGAAAAGGAGATTGAAATTGCCAAAGACCAACTGCGCCAAGAAGGAAAGCCAGAAGCCATGTTGGACAACATCGCCAAAGGTAAATTAAAGCGTTTCTTCAAGGACAACACTTTGGTAAACCAAGACTTCATCAAGGACAGCAAACAAAGTGTAGCCCAATACGTAAAGTCAGTAAATGCTGATTTGCAAGTAACTGGCTTTAAAAGAGTAGCTTTGGGATAAATCAAACCCAACAATTGTTTAAAAAACCGCTTTCATTTGGAAGCGGTTTTTTTATTTCCATCCAACAAAATCAACACCTTTAGCCTATCCACCCCATAAATATTTTTGATTATTTTTGTCCGAACTTCAAGATACCTTCAATGCAATACAAAAGAATTCTATTAAAACTTAGTGGCGAGGCACTCATGGGCGAACAACAATATGGTATTGATGCCAAGCGATTGGCTGAATATGCCGAAGATATCAAGTCTGTGGTAGAAAAGGGCATTGAAGTGGCCATTGTTATTGGCGGCGGGAACATTTTTAGGGGGCTTTCGGGAACAAGCCAAGGCATGGATCGTGTTCAAGGAGACCATATGGGCATGTTGGCCACCGTAATCAATGGACTGGCCTTGCAAAGTGCTCTGGAGCATCAAGGTGTTGAGACCCGCCTACAATCGGCAATCAAAATCAATGAAGTAGCCGAACCTTTTATCAGAAGAAGGGCTATTCGACATTTGGAAAAAGGAAGAGTTGTCATATTTGGAGGGGGTACCGGCAATCCGTATTTCACAACAGATTCCGCAGCAGTATTGCGGGCCATAGAAATTGACGCAGATGTCATTTTAAAAGGTACGCGGGTTGATGGAATCTATACCTCCGACCCGGAAAAGGATAAAAATGCCACGAAATTTGATTCCCTGTCCTTCAAGGAAGTACTATCCAAAGGCCTTAAAGTAATGGACACTACTGCATTTACATTAAGCCAAGAAAACGAACTTCCCATTGTGGTCTTTGATATGAACACACGGGGAAATCTTATGAAAATAGTTTCAGGTGAAAATATTGGGACCGTGGTCAACATTTAAGTTGGCACACGCTTTGATTTTAGACAGTTAAACTTAAAAATTATGGACGAAGAAGTAAAATTTATACTTGACAGCACTAAAGAAAGCATGGATGCCAGCATCACCCACTTAGAGAAAGCTTTGGTAAAAATACGTGCCGGAAAAGCAAGTCCAATGATGTTATCTACCGTTATGGTAGAGTATTATGGTTCCAAAACCCCACTTTCCCAAGTATCCAACATCAATACCCCAGATGCTAGGACCATTTCAGTACAACCTTGGGAAAAAAACCTTCTTGGGGAAATTGAAACGGCCATTATGAATGCCAATCTAGGATTTAACCCTATGAACAATGGCGAAATGGTCATCATCAATGTACCACCTTTGACAGAGGAAAGAAGAATTCAGCTTACCAAGCAAGCCAAAAGCGAAGCAGAAGATGCCAAAGTAAGTATTCGAAGTGCCAGACAGGAAGCCAACAAAGAACTTAAGGCTTTGGACATCTCCGAAGATTTATTGAGCAATGCCGAGGTCGATGTACAGGAGCTGACCGATTCGTACAGCAAAAAAGTAGATGCTATTTTATCTGTAAAGGAAGCCGAAATCATGAAGGTGTAAAACCAAGGTACAGATTGTCTGCTTTCCTAGGAACACAGCCGATCATTTTCTACCTTTGCGCCCAACAAAACCCAAATGGTAGCAAAGCTCACTAAAGGATTTTGGCCTAAGGTCGCACGGATTATTCTTCGCAATAGGATTCTGATTCTTATCGCCATTGCAGGATTCACTGTTTTTTTGGGCCTTCAGTGGAAGAACATGCAGTTCTCCAATACCGAGGCCAACATTCTTCCGGACGATCATCCTGCTTCGATAGAGTACAATGCCTTCACCAAAATTTTCGGTGAAGAAGGAAACGCCATTGTATTGGCCATTCGGGATACCGCTTTGTTCACCCCTCAAAACTTCAACCGATGGAACAAGCTCAGCAAGCAATTGGAGGCATTCCCTGAGATTGATTTTGTTTTATCCACGGACAACCTTAAGGTACTTGTCAAGGACAATGAAACACAGGCTTTTGTCATGGAGCCCTTCATTAAAAACCCTCCAAGGACCAAACAGGAAGTTGATTCACTCACCAACCACCTATTCAACGAATTGCCCTTTTATGACAATCTAGTATACAATCCCAAGAGCGGTACTATACAGACCATTGCCTATTTGGACAAGGACATCATGAACACTGCGGTACGCAATGAGTTTATCCTAAATGATCTTGGCGACTTGGTCAAAGGCTTTGAAGATGAGACCCAATTGGATGTTAGGGTATCCGGCATGCCTTACATACGCACTTGGAACACTAAATCCATCGTGGATGAAATAGGCATTTTTATTGTAGCGGCCCTTTTGGTGACCTCAATCATCTTTTTCTTTTTCTTCCGGAGTTTCCGAGCCACATTCATTTCCATGTGCGTGGTCATTATTGGGGTAATGTGGGCATTTGGCTTTTTGGGACTCTTACAGTATGAGATTACTATCTTGACCGCGTTGATTCCGCCCCTGATTATTGTGATTGGAATCCCCAATTGTATTTTCCTGATCAATAAATACCAACAAGAGGTCAATAAGCACGGCAATCAGGCCCTATCCTTACAGCGAGTCATTTCCAAGATTGGGAATGCTACCTTAATGACCAATATCACTACCGCATCGGGGTTTGCCACCTTCATTATTTTGGACAGTGACCTTCTTAAGGAATTTGGTATTGTGGCCTCCATCAATATTGTGGGAATTTTTATCCTTTCCCTATTGATCATACCCATCATTTACAGTTTTATGCCGCTTCCCAAAACCAAGCACTTAAAGCATCTCAACAAAAAATGGATGGACTTCTTTGTCAATTGGATGGAGCGTATGGTACGGCACCACAGAATAGCGGTCTACATTACCACAGTAGCAGTTTTGATACTGAGTATTGTGGGAATCTATCAAATAAAGATTACAGGAAGTAGGATTGAAGACCTTCCAAAAAACACCCATTTTTTTAAGGACATTCGGTTTTTTGAACAAGAATTCGATGGTATAATGCCCATGGAGATTGTGGTGGACACCGAGCGTAAAAACGGCGTAATCAAACCTGCCACTCTAAAGCGAATGGACCAACTAGGCATGGCCATTGATGAAATTCCCGAACTGTCCAGGCCCATTTCCGTTGTAGATCTGATCAAATATTCCAAACAGGCTTTTTATAACGGCATCCCAAAATACTACCAGCTGCCCACTTCCCAAGAGAATACGTTCATAATGGACGCTGCACGGAAATCTTCTGGCAATGACAATCTTTTGGAAAGTTTTGTCGACAGCACAGGGCAGACGGCACGTTTGACCACCTTTATGCAGGATGTAAAAATAGACCGCATGGAGGAGATTGAAGAAGATGTACTACAGGCCATCGATAAGTTTTTCCCATCCGAACGATACAAGGTTTTTATGACCGGAAAGGCACTGCTATTTTTAAAAGGCACCAAATATCTGGTCAAAAACTTATTGCTCTCGTTAGCGCTGGCCATTGGTTTGATCTCACTTTTTATGGCCTACCTCTTCCGCTCGTTCCGAATGGTCATCATTTCCTTGGTCCCCAACCTGCTTCCCTTGGTGATAACCGCCGGGGTAATGGGGTATCTGGGCGTCCCCATAAAGCCTTCCACCATTTTGGTGTTCAGCATTGCTTTTGGTATTTCGGTAGATGACACCATTCACTTTTTGGCTAAGTACCGGCAAGAATTGGCCGCACACAAATGGCACATCAAAAGATCGGTCTATGCTGCGTTGCGCGAAACCGGGGTAAGTATGTTCTATACCTCCATCGTGCTGTTCTTTGGCTTTTCGGTATTCATCATTTCCAGTTTTGGGGGTACAAAAGCTTTGGGAGGACTGGTATCGGCCACATTGCTGTTCGCCATGCTTTCCAACTTGATCTTGTTGCCCTCCTTACTGCTATCATTGGAAAGAAGCATTGCCAATAAGCAGGTCCTTAAAAAGCCCCAAATTGATATTCTGCCCAAGGAAGAGGACGGTCCAAAGGACAAATAATCCACGGAGGAGCTATAAATTAGGCCATTCCATTGCTTTCATTTTTTATCAAAAACCTATCTTTACCGCTTAAATTACGATAGCCTTATAATGAAGTCTTATTCCATAAAAGAATTGCTAGAAAAGCAACCCGTAGGAGAACCAGTTGAAGTAAATGGATGGGTAAAAACATTTAGGAGCAACCGATTTATTGCCTTGAACGATGGTTCAACCATACATAATCTGCAATGCGTTGTCGATTTTGAAAATTTTGACGAAGCCTTGCTCAAACAAATCAGCACTGGGGCAGCCTTAAAAATATCCGGCACGTTGGTGGAAAGCCAAGGAAAGGGACAAAGTGTGGAAATCCAATCCACGGATGTCTTTGTCCATGGTACGGCCGACCCGGAGACCTACCCTATTCAGCCAAAAAAACACTCCTTGGAGTTCTTGAGGGAAAAAGCACATTTGCGGGTACGCACCAACACCTTTTCGGCTGTAATGCGGGTGCGTTCTGCGCTATCATTTGCCATTCACAGCTATTTTCAGCAGAATGGGTTTTATTATATGCACGCCCCCATCATTACGGGTTCCGATGCGGAAGGGGCCGGGGAAATGTTCCGGGTCACAACTCTAGACGACAAGAATCCTCCTGTTGATGAACAAGGCAAGGTGGACTATTCCGAAGATTTCTTCGGAAAGGAGACCAACCTTACCGTTTCAGGGCAGTTAGAGGCCGAAACCTATGCCATGGCCTTGGGTAAAGTATACACCTTTGGACCTACGTTTAGGGCGGAAAATTCCAATACCTCCAGACACTTGGCGGAGTTTTGGATGATAGAACCTGAAGTGGCCTTCAATGACTTGGATGCCAACATGGATCTTGCCGAAGATTTCATCAAATGGATCATTCAATATGTGTTGGATAACTGTGGTGATGATCTTGAGTTCTTGGAAAAACGTTTGTTGGATGAGGAGAAATCCAAACCCCAAGCTGAACGTTCTGAAATGAGCCTGACCGAGAAACTGAAGTTTGTGGTCGAGAACAACTTTAAAAGGGTTTCCTATACCGAAGCCATCGATATTTTGCGGAACAGCAAGCCCAACAAGAAGAAGAAATTCCAATATCCCATTAATGATTGGGGTGCCGATTTACAGAGCGAGCACGAACGCTTCTTGGTGGAAAAGCATTTTAAGTGCCCAGTAATCCTTTTTGATTATCCGGCCAATATCAAGGCTTTCTATATGCGTTTGAACGAAGATGGCAAAACCGTACGTGCCATGGACGTGCTTTTTCCAGGTATTGGGGAAATTGTTGGAGGTTCCCAAAGGGAAGAACGTTTGGATGTGCTTCAAGACAAAATCAAAGCGTTGAATATTGATGAAAAGGAGCTTTGGTGGTACTTGGACCTGAGACGATTTGGCACGGCCACACACAGCGGTTTTGGGCTTGGTTTTGAACGAATGGTCCAGTTTGCCACGGGTATGGGTAACATCAGGGACGTGATTCCCTACCCTAGAACTCCACAGAACGCTGAGTTTTAAAAGGAATTCTTAAATTTATAAGTAGGAAGATTGTAAATCAATCCCCATGCTAAAACAACATCTACAGTTTAAGCTTTCCCAGAAACTGTCTCCTCAGCAGATTCAGCTCATGAAGCTCATTCAGCTCCCTACGCAAGCTTTTGAGCAACGATTGAAGCAGGAACTGGAGGAGAATCCCGCCCTTGAGAGTGGAAAGGCGGAGAGCGATACTATGGATGACGGATTTGATGACACCTATGATGAGTCATCGGACAACGAGTCGATATCCGCAGAAGACATCAACATTGATGACTATCTTAGCGATGACGAAATCCCGGATTATCGCACCCAAACCAGTAACTATAGTCCAGATGATGAAGAAAAGAGCATTCCCTATGCTGCTGGGATTTCCTTTAATCAATATTTGATCAACCAACTTAATACGGTTTATTTGGATGATGAGGAATGGGCCATTGCAGAATTCTTGGTAGGGAGTGTTGATGAAAGCGGCTATATCCGTAGACCACTTCCCGATATCATGGATGATTTGGCCTTTACCCAAAACATTTATGTGGATGAGAAAAAGATTGAATCCGTTCTTAAAGTGGTCCAAGAATTGGACCCCCCAGGTGTTGGCGCTCGTTCACTGGATGAGTGTCTTATCATCCAACTAAAACGCAAGGAACAGAAGCCTTCGGTTGAATTGGCCATCAATATATTGGAAAAGTCTTTTGATCAATTCACTAAAAAACACTATGCCAAACTCATCCAAAAGCACCATATTACCGAAGATGAACTTAAAGAAGCCATTGGGGAAATTGAAAGATTGAATCCCAAGCCAGGAGGTTCCTACTCGGGCAATACCCGAATGATAGAGCATATTGTTCCCGATTTTTCCATAAGAATTGTGGATGGGGAACTGGAACTCACCCTGAATGGGAGAAATGCCCCTGAACTGCACGTATCCAAAGAATACAGCAATATGCTGCAAGGATACAAGGACTCTAAAGAAAAATCCAAATCGCAAAAAGACACCGTTCTTTTTATAAAGCAAAAACTGGATGCTGCCAAATGGTTCATAGATGCCATTAAGCAACGCCAACAGACCCTTTTCATCACCATGAACACCATCATGAACTATCAAAAGGAATACTTTTTGACCGGTGATGAACGAAAATTGCGCCCCATGATCCTAAAGGACATTGCAGACCAAATAGACATGGATGTCTCTACGGTATCCCGGGTGGCCAACAGCAAATATGTGGATACTCCTTATGGCACCAAGCTCATCAAGGATTATTTTTCCGAGGCCATGAAAAATGAGCAAGGGGAAGATGTGTCCACCAAAGAAATCAAAAAAATATTGGAGACCGTTATTGGCGACGAAGAAAAGAGAAAGCCGTTAACGGATGATAAACTGGCAAAAATCCTTAAGGAACGAGGCTATCCAATAGCCCGTAGGACCGTGGCCAAGTACAGGGAGCAATTGGGAATTCCTGTGGCCCGGTTAAGAAAGGAAATCTAATGCGCCATTTTTTCAACATTGTTTCCTACTTGTTCCACCCGTTGTTTATTCCGGTTGGCGGAACCGTTCTTTACTTTCTTATTGCCCCTTATAGTACCTTGGAGATTCAGAGCGGCAACATCCTCCCTATTTTTATCCTAACCGTGATCATCCCGATCATTTTTTTTCTTATCCTGAAAAATTTGGGGATCATCAATTCCATCTTCCTCCCTACCCTCCAAGAACGCAAATACCCACTCTATATAAGCTGCGTCTTATTTTTAATGATATTATACAAAGTGATTCCCAATAACTACGTACAGGAGCTCTTTTACTTTTTCACCGGACTTTTGACCGCCACAGCAACCGCGCTCATCTTATTGTTTTTAAAGTTTAAGACCAGCATGCATTTGCTGGGCATGGGTAGCATATTGATGTTTATGATCGGACTTAGCATCCATTTTGAGGTGAACATCACCCTGGGCATTAGCCTCTTCACACTATTTACGGGTTTGGTGGCCACATCACGATTATATTTGAAGGCCCATAGCAAGCCTGAACTGCTTATTGGATTTCTTGTTGGACTTTGCTCCCAACTAATCATACTGAAATATTGGCTATAGAATGTAGAAAATTAGCCCAATACGCAACACCCTCATTTCTATATTTTCCCCATTTTGCAACTGAACCTTTTCATCGAGCAATGGATTTAGACCATAGTAGGCATGGATATTCCACGTATTGTACCCAAAATTAAGCATGAGACCATATTGAAACTGCCGTATATCCGTATTGGAAAAACTTGTTGAGCCACTATCCATAACAAGTTTGGACCGTCCTGAAAACACATACCCAAATTTCATTCCGGCGTAGATACGCCAAAATTTATATTCTTCAGGTGTTGAGGTCCTCCAACGTAGCTCTACGGGAAACTCCACCGCATGTGTTTCCAATTTACTACGGTTGAAATCAGCTTGGTCCATGACCTCATAAAGAATAGCATCTCCTTCTTTGGTAGCTACAATAGTACTATAATAGGAATTCACCGCATACCCAAGTCCAATTCCCAAGCCTACATTTCTTTTCAGGTTAAGTGGTATATCCTTTATAAAACCAGTCTGCAGGTTATAGGAAAGGTTTCGTTGTACCGTATTATTGGGTCTGTTGAAAAGCAGGTTATATCCCAATCCGATATAGAATTGGTCTTCAAGATAACGTTCATCAATCCCAGCATCTAGATCCTGCACCTCCTGCGCGTTCAACGAAAAAAGGGAAAATGACAAGTTGAATAGAACTATGTAGCGCTTCATTAAACTTTATTCCTAAATAAAAACAACCCAAATTACACATTTGGATTGTTTTTGACTCTACTCTTTGCCTCAAAGTTTACCTACTTGGGAATTTCCTTGAAAGACAGTATAATTTACCTTAAGTAAATTGACTTTACGAAGCTCTTCCTTTATATCTGACACCACCCCAACATTTACCTCCTTATCTATTTTAAGGGAAACCGTGACCAGGTTTCGGATGGCATCGGGCTTTTGTGCCAGTTCCTGTAAAACATAGGGGCCCACTTCATTAATATGGGCAATTTTATTGTTCAACTGGATTCTTGGTTCTGACCCCAATACTTTTGCCAAATCTTGATTGGGCCTTCCAACATATATTTCAATAACCCTATCCTTTTTCTCAAGCTTTTTTACTTGGTTCGCTTGGGGCAAGTTATTGTCCACCAACAATGTTTCCGACTTAATTGTGGTCACCGTCATAAAAAAGAACAATAAAATAAAAACAATGTCCGGTAAAGCTGCTGTTGATATGGCAGGCTGTGCTTTTTTACTATTTCTAATGCTTTTCATAATGTCTTAGTTTAGTTTGGATATGGTTTCTGCCTCCGAAAGTTTCATAGGGAACATATCCCGAATCGTTTCAATCTCTCGTTGTAGGGCCATTTTCTCCTCATGGGACATATCATCGGAATAATACGATTCCTCCATATCCACATAATTCTTCCCATAAAGTCTTTGGGATTCCCTGTTCCTCAATTCGTTGTAAGCTGCCGTTAATGCATCCTGTACGCTTACATACATTCCATACGAAGCTTCGCGATCGCTATTGAACGATATGACGGCCTTTACAGGATTATCAGAAGCATCAGGGCTTCCAGTTCCCTTACAATACCCACAATGATTCTCATTTCCTTTTGGAACGCCTCCATTGTCCAAAAATGCCATTGCAGCAATTTTAAGATCTTCCAATTCCATAATACCATCCTCCACAAAGAGCTCGTCATTTTTATTTAGGCTTAACCTAAATATATTACGTTCATTTACGGGGGGAGGAGGAATGGTTTCCTTAGGAGGTAGTTTTCTGTCCAGACCAACATCGGTCTGTATGGTTGCGGTTACCAAGAAAAAGATCAATAGCAGAAAAGCAATATCTGCCATTGACCCCGCATTTACTTCGGGATTCTCTCTATTCCTGTTCATAATTAAAAAGTTTAGCTGGGATTGATACTCCTTATTGGTACTCAAGGAGATAAGCAACAACAACTATTCCAAAAACAAAAAGAGAATTACTTAAAGACAAAAAACGCTCCAAATTAAAAATTTGGAGCGTTTCCCACTAAATCTAAGTTATTGTTTACTGCAAATTATTGAAAGCATCGCCTTCATAGGTCGTATAGTTGACCTTTAGGGCATTTACTTCTCTAAGTTGTTGCTTAATATCGGTTATAAGACCCATATTGGCATTTTTGTCAACCTTAAGGGCAGTAGTCAATACATTTTGAAGTTCCTGCGGTTTTTTGGCACGTTCGGCCAAAATATAGGTACCTACCTCATCTACATTCGCAAACTTATCGTTTAACTGAATTTTTGGTTCCGTACCGAATACTTTCTGGTACTCTTGGGTAGGCTTACCAACATAGATATAAATTACACGATCCTTTTTTTCCAACTTCTTGATTTCCGTTGCATTTGGAAGTGTATTCTCAACCAACAGGGAACTATCTTTCATGGTGGTCACCGTCATAAAAAAGAACAGCAACATAAAGACAATATCTGGAAGTGAAGCAGTTGAAACTGCTGGCAAATCCCCGTCTTTCTTTTTTGTAAACTTAGCCATACTGAATTCTAGTTTTAATTGGTTGATGTTTCTGCTTCAGACAGTTTCTGAGGAAACATATCCTGAATACGCTTTACCTTATCCTTTAAATCATCCCGAATTGCTGATGGCGTTTCCGGATTTAAATACTCAGCCTCCATTTTTGTGAAATCCTGATTGTACAGACGCTGGGCTTCCCGGTTACGCAAATCGTTATAGGCACCTACCAATTCGTTTTGAACGGTGATATAGGTACTGTATTTGGTCTCCCGGTCATTTTTCAAAGAAATAATGGCTTTTGTTGGGTTATCTGATGAAGCTGCATCCCTTCTACCCTTACAGTAGTTACAGCTCCCATCTGCGTTGTTCTCCAGAAATGCGGTAGCCGCACTTCTTAAGTTCTTCAGATCCATCAATTCGTCCTCCACTAGCAATTGACCATTCTTGTTGATGTTCACCGTAAAAATGTTCTTCTGCTTAATGATTACGTCTTCTTCAGGCGGCTCAATGGGCGGTAACATACGATCTAATCCTGCATCAGTTTCAATGGTGGTGGTCACCAAGAAAAATATCAACAAGAGGAACGCTATGTCTGCCATGGAACCGGCATTTACTTCCGGGGCTCCTTTTCTTCTAGGCATAACTTAACTTTTTACTTAACGAACATTTTCTTCAATCCGGGCAGTACCATAAGAAGTACGGCAACTACCGTTAGGATGAAGAACACATTCAGTCCCATTCCAATGTTCTTTACAGTACCTTCTGTGGTTTCAATTCCTCTTTGGGACATAGCCTCAACAACTGCCATGTTATCTGAGGAAAGTCCGTAAGATACCGCCACGATTATGGCCAATCCACCTATGGCGAACAAGGCCTTTTTAATGCTTCCAGGCGTAGTCAACAGCTTTTTGAGTCCAAAAAACACTGCTGATACGACGGCTATGGCCAACAATATGTACATGATTACGAACATAAAGTTCATGGCACCACTACTGATGGCATTTGGATCATCAGCTGATGGCAAAGAGAACCAAAGAACGGCCGCTATCAACCCGATGACAATAAGCGCTATTTTTATTATTTTATTCATGACTCTCGATAGTTTTAGTTCCGTAATTATTTCTTGTGTGCTGCCAACATATCAATCAAGGATATGGAGGAGTCTTCCATGTCGTTTACGATACTATCGATTTTTGCAATGATATAGTTATAGAAAATTTGTAGGATGATCGCTACAATAAGACCAAATACCGTGGTCAAAAGTGCTACCTGGATATCACCAGCAATCAAAGATGCACTCAAGTTACCTACCGCTGCAATTTTCTGGAAGGCCTGAATCATACCGATTACCGTACCCATAAACCCAAGCATAGGCGCAATAGCGATAAACAAAGACAACCAAGAAACGTTCTTCTCCAATTGTCCCATCTGTACACCTCCATAAGCTACAACAGCTTTTTCTGCAGACTCCAAACCTTCACCTGCTCTATCCAATCCTTGGTAGAAGATGGAAGCAACGGGTCCTTTGGTGTTCCTACAAACTTCTTTGGCGGCCTCTACACCTCCAGAAGCCAAGGCGTCCTCAACTTGCTGCTTTAGTTTAGCGGAATTTGTGGTTGCCAAATTCAAATAAATAATTCTCTCAATGGCAACAGCCAATCCCAAGATTAGACATAGAAGTACAATCCCCATAAAAGCAGGGCCTCCTTGAATAAACTGTTCTTTCAATACTTGGGTGAAACCTTTGCTGGCTTCAGCAGCAGCTTCATCTTGCAACATAGCAGCCGATGCAGTTGTTGTTCCCAAAACAAACATTCCGGCAGCAGCCAGAGTAAAGGATACTTTTTTCATTTCTCTTAAACTTAAATTTAGTTAGTTAATAATGTTAAAGATATAAAAATTTTATAATTGAAAAATTAAAATACCTAGCAGAGAGGAAGGGATTCGAACCCTCGATACACTTTTGGTGTATACACACTTTCCAGGCGTGCGCCTTCGACCACTCGGCCACCTCTCTAATTGTCAATTGGGTCGACCAATAAACGAAAAAATAATCAGTTTTAGAAATTTG
>JAUICT010000467.1 GCA_030429325.1 Bacteroidia bacterium | reverse complement strand
AATTATAGCCATTATAGCCGTGTCATTGTCGATATCTTTTATGACCACTTTCTGGCCAAAAACTGGAGCGATTATTCAGAAGTTTCCCTTGAAGACTATGTGGAAAACTTTTATGACCTATTGGAGGATAACTACGACCTACTCCCTTTGGGCACCAAACGGATGATGCCCTATATGATCACGGACAATTGGTTGCTCAATTATGCCAATCTTGCCGGTATTGGGCGGGTCCTCAATGGAATGAACCGCAGGACAAAGAATCGGTCGAAAATGAATTTTGCCATTTTGGACCTCGAAGAACATTATACTGACTTTGAAGCGGAGTTCACCGCTTTTTTTGAAGAATTGATTACCTTTTCCAAGCAAAAATTCATTTCCCTATGCGAAGAATAATACTCCTAGCCTCCCTTTTACTATTTCTAAATTGTAAAGAACAACCTGCAATCCCTACGGGACTGGTCACGGAAAAGGCCATGGTGGTCTCGGCACGTGAGGAAGCCTCAAAAATTGGAACGGACATCATGAAAAAAGGCGGAAATGCCTTTGACGCGATGGTGGCCACAGAGTTGGCTTTGGCCGTTGCCTATCCGTTTGCAGGAAATTTAGGTGGTGGTGGTTTTATGGTCTATCGAAAAAACAATGGTGATATCGGTGGGATTGACTATCGCGAAAAAGCCCCGCTTGCCGCCCACAAGGATATGTATTTGGATTCCCTTGGGAATGTGATTCCGAACATGAGCATCGTTGGAGCCACTGCAGTTGGTATCCCCGGGACCGTGGCCGGGGTCATGGAAGTACATAAAAAATTCGGTTCCCTGCCTCTATCCGAAATCATGGAACCTGTAATCGCTTTGGCCCAAAAAGGTGTGGTGGTCACCAAAAAGCAAGCCAGTAGATTGGAAGGCTACAAAGAACGGTTTATAGAGGTTAATGGGGATAGCACTAAGTTTGCCGCCAATTTCAAGGAAGGGGATACCATAAAATATCCTGAACTTGCCAATACCCTTGAGAAGATTCGAGATAATGGAAAAGATGGCTTCTACAAAGGTGAAGTGGCCCAAAAACTGGCTGCCTTTGTGCAAGAAAAGGGAGGCTATATGACCGAAGAGGATTTGGCGCGGTATGAAGCCAAGTGGCGTGACCCGATTGTCTTTAACTACAAGGATCTTCGCATTATTTCCATGAGCCCACCCAGTAGCGGTGGGGTGACCATCAACCAAATCTTTAAGATGATGGAACCCCATGACGTTTCCAAATTTGGACACAATTCCGTGAAGACCATTCAACTCTTCACAGAAGCGGCGCGGCGCGCCTATGCTGATCGGAATTATTTCTTGGGTGATCCCGATTTTGTGGATATTCCCTTGGAAACATTGCTCAGTGATGCCTATTTGCAGGAACGTATGGCCAATTTTTCATTTGACCAAGCCACCCCTTCTTCGGAAGTGAGTCATGGGGAAATTGAAATTGTTGAAAGCTCGGAAACCACCCACTATTCCATTGTGGACAGCGAGGGTAATGCCATTTCGGCCACTACTACCCTTAATGGCGGCTATGGCTCCAAACTCTATGCAGGGGAATTGGGTTTCTTTTTGAACAATGAAATGGACGATTTCAGCGCCAAACCCGGAGTGCCAAACATGTTTGGATTGATTGGGGCCGAAGCGAACAGCATTGCCCCTGAAAAACGGATGTTGAGCAGTATGACCCCTACCCTAGTGGAAAAGGACGGAAAGCTCTATATGGTCGTTGGTACGCCCGGAGGTTCCACCATTATTACCGCAGTAGCCCAAACGATTCTTAATGTGTATGAGTTCAATCTGAGCATGCAAGAGGCCGTAAATGCCCCCCGATTCCATCACCAGTGGCTGCCCGACATGATTATCTTTGAACCTGAAGGGTTTCCCGAAACCCTTACCGATGAACTGAAATCAAAAGGATACATCATCAATGAAGAAAGAACCCCCATCATTGGAAAAGTAGACGCTATCCGTGTGCTCCCCGATGGCCGTTTGGAAGGCGGAGCCGATAAAAGAGGGGACGATACCGCTGTTGGATTTTAAAGTTTGCCTATGAGTTTTGATGTCGTTGTACTGACCGACCCAAGATATATCAACCCTAAAAAAGAGAGTGCCTACATAGAAAATGTCCTTCTTGAAGACCGTTTGGTCTTGGAAGCGCTACAACGTTTGGGGCTGAATGCCATACGAAAGTCTTGGGACGACCCAGATTTTAATTGGTCTTCCACCAAGTATGCATTGTTCAGGACCACTTGGGATTATTTTGACCGATACCAAGAGTTTTCCAAATGGTTGGAATCTGCGTCCAAAAAGACAAGATTCATCAATTCCAAGGACCTCATTTATTGGAACATTGACAAACACTACCTGAAGGATTTGTCAGATGCCGGAGTGAACATCCCCAAAACCATTTTTATTGAAAAAGGGACCCAAACCACACTTCACGACACCATTGAGAATGCGCTCGAAAATCAAGGGTTCATGGATGATATTTTT
>JAUICT010000018.1 GCA_030429325.1 Bacteroidia bacterium | reverse complement strand
ATTGGCTCTGGAAGAGCCCTTGCCCCAAAAACCCATGCCACTCCCCGATGTGGCGCCCCATCTTACGGAACGCATCAGAAATGAACATCCCGGACAACGCATCACAACGTCCATTGAACGCCCCCTACAAAACCGACTCAACCTTTTGGCTGAAAGACACTATCATCAATTAAAGAGCAACGAAATCCATAATCTGGCCATTTTGGTTCTGGATGTGGAAACCCGAAAGGTTTTGGGCTATGTGGGGAATTCCCCTTCGGGGAAAGATCATGCCAATTATGTGGATATCATCACCAAGAACAGAAGTACGGGAAGTACCCTAAAACCCTTTCTTTTTGCTTCCTTGCTGGATGAAGGCCTCTTATTGCCCCATAGTTTGGTCGAGGATGTCCCCACGGTCATCAACGGATACCATCCTCAGAATTTCGACAAAAAGCACGTAGGCGCGGTACCCGCCAGCAGGGCACTTTCCCGCTCCTTGAATGTCCCCGCGGTACGATTGCTCAGGGAGTATGGGTTGCAAAAATTCTATAACAAGCTCAAGAAAATGAACTTGGAATCACTGGACAGGCCTTCTTCCTATTATGGATTGTCCTTGATTCTCGGGGGAGCCGAAAGCTCTTTATGGGAAGTAACCCAAACCTATGCTGCCTTGGCTTCCACATTGAATTATTTTGGAGACCATTCGAGCACCTATCGCCCGACCGAATTTGTGGAACCTTCTTATATCCTAGAAGATAAACTTGATTTTGGGGAACAACAATTTGACCCACCCATTTTTGGTGCGGGGGCCATTTACAGTACCTTTCAATCTATGATGGAAGTGAATCGCCCAGAAGGAAGTGAGAATTGGCAATTTTTTGATTCCTCCCAACCCATCGCTTGGAAAACAGGCACCAGTTTTGGGTTTAAGGATGCTTGGGCCGTGGGCACCACTCCCAAATACACCATTGGGGTCTGGGTAGGCAATGCCGATGGGGAAGGCAGGCCCGGTTTAACGGGGATCACCGCAGCAGCACCCATTCTTTTTGATGTGTTGGACGCCCTGCCCCCCAGCAATTGGTTCCAAGAACCTTTTGATGACCTGACCGAATTGGAGGTGTGTACCCAAAGTGGTTACCGTGCTTCGGTGTACTGCACTGAAACCCAGAAGGAGTATGTGCCCACCCACGGTACACGAAGTGGTCCCTGCCCTTATCATCATCAGGTATTTCTGGATAACTCGGAACAATTTCGGGTGCATTCCGACTGCTACCCTTTGGAAAATATGGTGGCAAAAAACTGGTTTGTGCTTCCCCCCGTGCTGGAGTACTATTATACCACATCGCACCCCAATTACACACCGCTTCCTACATATTTGGACGGATGTTCTTCCATGGAAAGCCAAGGCATGGACTTTCTTTATCCGAAACGGAATGAGACCATTCTTCTCCCCAAGGACCTAGGCAACAAGACTTCGGATATTGTCTTAAAATTGGCGCATCAGCAGTCCAATGCCATTGTGTACTGGTATCTGGATGAAACCTACTTGGGCAAGACGGAAAATTTCCATGAACTTATTCTGGACATCAAACCGGGGGATTATGTGCTTTCTGCCACGGACCATTTGGGGAATCGTCTTGAACAATCCATCCAAGTCCGGTTGGCCTCAGAAAATTGAGCCTATTTCTTCCGCATAAAAATGGTGATGGGCACTCCTGTAAAATCAAAATGCTCCCTGAGCTTGTTCTCCAAAAATCGCTTGTATGGATCACGCACATATTGCGGTAGGTTACAGAAAAAAGCAAACTGTGGATAGGGCGTAGGCAATTGGGTACAGAACTTGATCTTCACATATTTGCCCTTGTAGGCCGGTGGAGGTGTATGCTCAATGATGGGTAGCATAATATCGTTCAACTTTCGGGTCACGATTTTCTTTGAACGGTTTTTGAAGACATCCACAGCTGTTTCAATGGCTTTGTAGATCCGCTGCTTGGTCATTACCGAAATAAAGAGAATGGGCACATCCTCAAAAGGAGAGATGGCCTGCTTAATCTTAGCGGTATACTCTTTCACGGAATTGGTCTCTTTTTCCACCAAATCCCATTTATTCACCAGTATCACGATTCCCTTGTTGTTCCGTTGGGCCAACCAGAAAATATTTTCCACTTGTCCATCGAAACCACGGGTGGCATCCAACATGAGAATACAGACATCGCAATGCTCAATGGCCCGCACGGAGCGCATTACGGAGTAAAACTCCAGATCTTCCTTGACCTTGGATTTTCTTCGGATTCCGGCGGTATCCACCAAATTGAACTCAAACCCAAATTGGTTGTATTTGGTGTCGATACTGTCCCGGGTGGTCCCTGCAATATCGGTAACAATGTAGCGGTCTTCCCCAATCAGGGCATTTATAAAGGATGATTTTCCCGCATTGGGTCGTCCCACAACGGCAAAACGGGGCAATTCACTCTCTTCTTCCTTCACATCGGGCAATACTTCTACCAACGCATCCAACAACTCTCCCGTTCCGCTTCCGTTGATGCTGGAAAGGGTGTAATACTCCCCCAATCCCAAGGCATAAAACTCAACAGCATCTGCCATTCGCTGGGCATTATCCACCTTGTTCACGGCCAAAAAAACAGGCTTGTTCACCTTGCGAAGCAATTTGGCCACATCCTCATCCATTCCAGTGACGCCAGATTCCACATCAACCATAAAGATAATTGCATCGGCCTCGCCTATGGCGAGCTCCACCTGCCGGTCGATTTCCTTTTCAAAAACATCATCGCTCCCCAACACATATCCTCCGGTATCAATCAAGGAAAATTCCCGACCGTTCCAGTCGCTCTTCCCGTAATGACGGTCACGGGTAACCCCGCTCACGGCATCCACTATGGCCTCACGGCGTTGGATCAATCGGTTGAAAAAAGTGGATTTCCCTACATTGGGTCGCCCTACGATGGCTACTATAGCTCCCATCAGCATTAAATTTTGGCAAAAGTACCATTTATTATGAAGAAAAAATGATACCTTCTTTTATCTATTTCAATATGTTATGAGTGATTTCACCAATGAGATTGTCCTTCGGCCCCGATTTCAGTTGGCCTTGAAAACCGATTTGGACCATATAAAACAGGTTTTCGACTCGGTTGGGGATGGACAATTTGTGGTAAAACGTCTGGACGAGCACATCTACATCCGGTTCCAACCCTCGGAAATCACCTTTTGGTCCCCACAGCTCCATCTGGAACTGGTTTCTTTTGAAGAAGGTGTGAGTCAAATCCACGGCGTCTTTGGGCCAAACCCAACACTTTGGACCTTTTTTATGTTTCTGCATTTTGGTGTGGGCACCCTATTTATCATATTAGGGATATTTGCCTATTCCAACCATTCGTTGGGAAAGGATGTGACCCTTTGGCTCGTGGGCATGCTCTTCTTGGTATTGATTTGGTTTGGGCTATATGCGTTTGGCCGTATGGGAAAATCCAAGGGAAAACCCCAAATGGAGCAGCTCAAGGATTTTTTTCGGAAAATGGTCTCTGGATTCCCCCGAGAATCGGTTTAGTTGTTGTACCCAAAGCGCTTGAGCTGTTGGCTGTTGCTACGCCAATTTTTATTGACTTTCACGTAGAGCTCGATATGTACTTGCTTTGCAAAGAATTTCTCCAGGTCTTTACGAGCTTCCACCCCCACTCTTTTTAAAGCGCTTCCCTTGTGTCCGATAATGATTCCCTTTTGGGTATCACGCTCCACCATGATCACGGAACGGATACGGATGATATCCTCGTCTTCCAAAAACTCCTCGGTCTCCACTTCTACTGAATAGGGAATCTCTTTTTTATAGTGCAATAATATTTTTTCCCTGATGGTCTCATTGACAAAAAAACGTTCCGGTTTATCGGTCAATTGGTCTTTGGGATAGTAAGGAGGTGCTTCGGGCAGTAATTCCAGAATACGTTCAAAAACTTCCTTTACATTGAAGTTCTCCAAGGCCGATATGGGATGGATCTCCGCATTGGGAAGCACGGTCTGCCAATGCCGCATCTGTTCTTCCAAGGCTGCTTGGTCTGAGGTATCTATCTTATTGAGCAACAGCAACACCGGAATCTTACTGTTCTGAATTTTTTTGAAAAAGGCCTCATCCTTGAGTGCTTTTTCCCCAATTTCCACCATATAGAGCAAAACATCGGCATCCTCAAAGGCCGATTTCACAAAATCCATCATGGACGATTGGAGTTCATAGGCAGGTTTGATGATACCCGGGGTATCGGAAAGGATTACCTGAAAATCGTCTCCGTTGACAATACCCAAAATCCGATGACGGGTCGTCTGGGCCTTGGAGGTAATAATGGAAAGTTTCTCCCCCACAAAAGCGTTCATAAGGGTAGACTTCCCTACGTTGGGGTTTCCGATGATGTTTACAAAACCTGATCTATGCGCCACCTTGCTTCAATTTTTTAAAATAGTTTTTGGCCGACTCATTTACTTTGGGTGATAAATACAGTACAGCAATCATGTTGGGAATGACCATAAGGGCATAGGATAAATCTATGAGATTTTTCACCAAATCCAACGATGCAATCGTGGCAAAAATCACCATCACTATAAAAAATACATTGTACCACTTACCCACTTTGGGGTTTGTCAGGAATGAAAGGCATTTTACCCCGTAGTAGGAATAGGTAAACAGTGTGGAAAGGGCAAATGCCGTTACTATCACCATCAACAAAATATCGCCAACACCATAAAGGGTCTTTTCAAAAGCGGACATGGTCATAGTAATTCCGCTGCCATCCTCAAGGTAGGCCCCACTCAAAATAATGACCACGGCGGTAAAGGTACAGACCATGATGGTATCTATAAATGGCCCCAACATGGCCACCAATCCTTCCTTGGTGGGTTCATTGTTACGGGATTGGCCGTGGTACATGGGCGCACTACCCAGACCGGCTTCATTGGAAAACATGGCACGGCGTACCCCGACAATAACCAGGCCCCAGAACCCACCCGTGACTATGGTGTCAAAATTCCAAGCTTCCACAAAAATCATTTTAAGGGCGGGCAATACTTCGCTGGCATTATTGGCCATCACAAAAATCACGGCCAAGAGATATACCCCTACCATAAAAGGCACAATGGCCGACGCCACCTTGGCGATCTTGGAGAGTCCACCAAAAATCACAATCGAGGTAACTATGGCCAAAACGAACCCAATACCCAGTTTCCAGTTAAATTCGCTAGTCGCCAATAAAGTTTCATGGGGTTGTACCACACCCATAAAAGCTTCGGTAAACTGGTTGGCGGTAAACACGCCCAAAAAACCGAATAATCCACAAATACTGAAAAAAATGGCCATGGGCTTTGCCCATTTTCCCATTCCCTTGGTGATATAGAACATGGGGCCACCCTGTAACTTTCCATCGGCATCGGTATCCCGGAACATAATGGCCAAACTCCCGGAATAGAATTTTATGCCCATGCCCAAAAGGGCCGTCATCCAAATCCAAAAAACAACCCCTGGCCCCCCGTCATGGATGGCAATGGCCACACCGGATATATTCCCCAAGCCCACGGTGGCCGCCACTGCGGCGGACAACGCTTGAAATGAACTCACATCGCCTTTGGCATTTTTGTCATCATACTTTCCTGAAACCACGGCAATGGCGTGTCCAAAATAGCGATAGGGCGTAAACTTGGAATAAAAAATCAGAAAAATCCCTCCTCCTATCAGCAATAGAAACATGGGCCATTCGGTGTACGGCAATATGGAGGACAGAAAATCGTTGATTGCTTTCATAGGGTCAAAAACTCCGAATTTAGGGATTTTCAGCTGTATAGCCCCAAATGATTTAGGAATATTGGGATTTGTTTGGAAATAACCGAAAAACGGTTGTATATTTGCCGTCCACATCGCGGGGTAGAGCAGTACCCTTCGGAACGCTCAGGGCAGGGTACCTACCAAAACTGGGCAATTTTATTGAAAATTACGTTTCATAAAGAAACAAAAGACATATATCGCGGGGTAGAGCAGTAGGTAGCTCGTCGGGCTCATAACCCGAAGGTCGCTGGTTCGAGTCCAGTCCCCGCTACTAGTAAAATCAAGGGTTTCCAAAATTGGAAACCCTTTTTATTTGCTCTGGGTACAACATAGGTACAACAATCGGACAAGTTTCAACTTTAACATTTTAGTTGCTCCTTTTTGTTTCCATAATATACTTCAAACTCATTTTGATTCGTGGAGCTTAAAGACACCTATTTTCCAGTTATTGAATAAGAGCTTCTTCTTTAAATCGAATTGATTTAAGATTCTTTTCAATTGTTGGTTTATATGATAATAGTATAATTATCTGAACAAACTTCTATTGCAGTCTTTTAAAGCTACCTATAAATTGCGCTTGGAAACTCTTTTGGTGAAGTTTTAAGGGAAGCTTACATTTTATTATTTCCTACAAGAATCGTTCCCTTATTTTAATTACAATTTTTTGTTGATGTCAAATCAAATCTAGATAATGCATGGATCGGACACCAAAAAATCCGAAAAAGGGTTTTCAAAGTAGGGTATCATGGCATCTTTATTTCTTCAATTAGCATTGTTACGGAATTCCATAATATCTCGAAAAGTTTTTTTATAAATTGAGGGCAATCAAACCCAACCCCATGCTGAAAAGAATTCTATTAGTAGTATTCCTACTGATTTCTTATTATCCCATTTTTTCCCAACAAGATGAAATCACCCTGATTTCTTGGAACATCAAAGATTTTGGAAAGACCAAGAACCGTGAAGAACTGAATAAAATTGCTGAAATTGTAAGAGATGTAGATGTCCTGGCCATACAGGAAGTAGTGGCCGGGTTTGGTGGCGCACAGGCTGTGGCCAAACTCACCGACATCCTCAATCGAAAAGGTAGTAAGTGGGACTATGTCATCAGTGACCCTACCAACAGTCCCAAATATGTTTCTGAACGCTATGCCATTATTTGGAAGACCCATCGCATCAAAATTAAAAATAGGGGGTGGCTTGTTTCAGAATTGGATCCCCTAATTGACAGGGAACCTTTTTTGGTGAACTTTTACATGGATGGGAAACAGTTTACACTAATAGATTATCATTCCAGACCCTATAACAAAGATCCGGAAAGTGAGATCAAAGCCCTTTCTAAATTTGTCATCGATTCTCTAAAGGCTCCCGTACTGATTGCCGGGGATTTTAATGTGGATGAAAAAATGCCTGTCTTCAACACTTTAAAAAAATCAGGTTACCAAACAGCCATCAACAATCAAAAGACCACTTTAAAACGAAGCTGTGAACGGACCAATTACCTCAACCACCCCATTGACAATATTTTCTATTCGAAGAATGTTCACAAAGTGAAAGGAGGGGTTATCGACTTTGTCAGGTTTTGTGATCAATTGGAGGAGGCCAGAAAGTTATCGGATCATTTACCAGTGTTTTTGAGGTTTAGATTGAAGTAAAACTCCCCTACGATAGGTAGACTAACCGATCACTATCGTCCACCAACATATCATTCTTTGGTGACAATACCGATTCATTTTGATGGTTGATCACACCCAAAAGCGTTTCATTCTTTTCCAGCAATAGCAGTTTTATATCCTTGATCATCACAGGAACAGCAAGTCCCAACTCTGTGGGCCTTAAACTCTTTACCCGCTCTCCATCCTCACCAAAGAGTTGGTAGAACAAATTGGAAACATTGGGATTATCTATGCAGGTGGAAATAATTTTGGCGTCTATCAATTCTTTGAACAGAATTTCATCTCCCATAATCTTGTCCTTAATGATCTCCGCATTGACCTCATCGTTTATTTCGGCAATGGTATGGGTGTCCGGCGCCTCCTTTTCAATATGGAAAACGGTCATTACCGTTCTCAAATCCACATCCCGAATGGTATCGTGCTCATTGAATTCTGCAAAGACAACTGCAAATTTGGCCTGCTTTATCTGTACCAATTTCAAGGTGTTGTAATCCGTATAATCTGCATTTACATAAATGAGCCCATCTTTATCGGCAATGGTTTTCTGGGTGACCAAGACAATCTTATTGCAATACCTTTTGTCTCGAAGCAAGTCTTGTATAACCTTTTCAGCGGACTTGGTGTAACCACATATCACAATGTGGTTCTTGATGTTCAGGCGGGATATTTTCCCCGATGTAATGGCATTCATGACCAGAGATATTTTATTGAGTATAATTGAGATAAAAAAGCCAAAAATGGCCATGTTGAAAATCAGCAATAGAATGGAAAGAAGCTTTCCAAAAACAGTTTTGGGAGTGGTATCCGCCAATTCTATCAGTTCAAGGGAATACCAAAAAGAATTGGTGAAGCTATAAAATGCTTCGCTATCACTATTGTGTTCCACGCTGTACAACCCAAAACTAAGTACCAATAAAATAATGAGTGTTACCGTAAAAAAGATATAGAACATCCTGTTATGCTCCTTCATACCCTGAAGGATAATATGGAGCTTGTCTACTTCACGAAATATTTTAAAAGCTCTTACCAAACGGAACAACCTTAAAAAGCGTAGAAGGCGAAGCATCCGAAAGGCTCTAAAAAATCCCAAGGACGGCAAAATCGCCAAAAGATCTATCATTGATGACGGTTTGGCCATCCAGAGAAGTTTTTGCTTCAGTGCAAAAAATAGTCCCTCAGCACGGCGGTCATCCCTAAAATCGGAACAGATGTAGAAACGGACACCATACTCCACAATAAAAAACAGAAGCACGGCCTTATCCACATATTCCAAATTCTTGGAAAGATATTGGTGTTCATTTTGAAAAAAAATGAGCGCAATGGAAAGCAGAATCATTGAGGCAATGAAGACATCCAACAGGTATTTCTTTGGATTTTCCTCATCCAAGAACCAATATCTCAAAAACTGTTTCATGGCTTCCTGATGATGCCCCACTTTTTAATTGCAACCATACCTCCCCTACAATTTAAAAAATCAATCAAGCTTTGTTTGATAGCATGGATGAACACGAGATTATGCCTACCATTACCAACACAAATAATAAAACCACCAAACACCCGCTACTTTTTGATTTTGAAAAGGTTTTACGATAGGTTAGACCGGGTATCCCAGTCCGTATGGAATATCCTTTCGAACTTAAACTTCCCCGTTTCCCTCGATAACTCGGGGTGATACCAGATTTGCTGATATGGACTCCAAAACCTTTGCCCAAATTGACCCGTTTATTAAACCTGAAGGACATGGCTACTTCTTTAAGATGAAATCTCGAATGATCTTGTCCATGTGGGTTGGTAAGTCGGCCTGTTTGATCTCATAGTTCTTCACCTTCATCCCATCGAACCATTTGCTCCAATAGGTCCTGATGACATCCTCCTCATATGGGCTGCCCTTAACCGGGTTGATTCCCAATACCAGTACTTCTAGGTTGGATAAATCTTTTTCAGGTACTATGAACCCGAAATCCTTTTCATCCATCCGTTTTTGCCAATCTGACTTGTTTAAACCATTCATCTTGATAGATTGAGGGATTATATAACTTGTCCTGTTACCTTGCTCCATCTTGGCATCTTTATGATACATGTACCCATCGGTTAAAATCACCAATATGTTTCTATACCCTTCATCGATACAATAATCATCCACCTTATTTTTAAAAAAGCCCCAAATGTTGGACCCCACATAATGATCATCCTCTATGGCCGATTTATATATAAGCCTTGAAATGTTTCCATATTTCTCTGGAACTTTTAGAATACTGTCCTTGATAACATCGCCTTTTGTAAAATGAATCTTTAGCTCTCCAATCTTCTTGTTTAAAGTTTGGTCCGATGGCTCGGGATCTATAAAAACCTGAATCTTGTCATCAATTTTAATGACCTTTTTGTTCAACACATGCCACTCAAAGCTTTCTGCTACCGATTCCATATATCCAATATCCCGCAAATAAAATTCCATGGCTGGTGCAGGGAACTTTTTTGGGTTTATCCTATCGGATAGATCGATTAAAATACTAATGTTCAGATTGTCGTTTGAAGAAGAAGCTTTGTTGAAAGGAACAAGTATTGTTTCTTCTTCCACCACCTCAGCTTTTGGACCTTGTTTACAGGATTGCAAATTGGAAATCATTGCAAACAACAAGACAGTTCTAATTATGTTCTTCATAAAATCAGTTTATAAGTTTGTACAGCCTTCCTTCATAGCTTTCATCGGCAATTTCATGCTCTTCCAGATGCTTCATTTCTTCTTCCCTGCACTTGGCCAATAACTCGTCCCTTCTCTTTAGGGAATCAAAATTGTCCGCTATGGCCAAAAACCAACCTTTTACATATTCGGCATGATAGGTGAGATACTGTTTGTTGGAAAATATGAACCCGTCTATGGTGCGTTGAAGATCATTGATTTTTCCTTCTATGCCGGAAATCTCTTCTTTAATGGGATTGATCTTTGCTATCAGCTTGTTGATTTCCTGCTGGGCATTCTCAATATCTTCCCTTCTAGATCGGATAAAGGATTTTATCTTATCGAAATCATCGTACTCTTTCATAATAAAATCGAACACCAGTCCCCAAATGATATAGACCACAAAACCTGCAAAGATGATCCCCCAAAATTGGATTTTTGTGAACGCTATCAGAATATCAAAAGGTGGATCATTCAACGTTTTAGTCATTTCATAGATTTTTTCTTCAATCTGATATGCGAGAATGGAATCGAATATAAATGTGACCAAAAACAAGGTTGCAATTTTCACATAAGTAAGCCAGTTCTTATGCTTTTGGAACATATGGATCAAATACCCCAGTCCCATGAAAGCAAATGGAATGGTCGTCACAAAAACCCCTTCCAACCAACTTGCTTCAATCGCTTTTGTTAATGCATCTGGAGCAAAAATGGCCGCGCTAAGTTGACTTGTGTTAAAATCCTTGAAAAAGGCCGAGTAGGAAGCTGAGATATAAAATACCAACAGATAAAAGGTGATGGGAATCAAAACAATCAACCCTAGATAGAACTGCGCTTTCGGTTTTTTGTCCACATCCTCCACATATTTTTCGGGATTGTGCTTTACATCGGCAATCTCAGATTTGAACTGTTGTATTTTCTCTTCCAACTTGACAATGGTCTCTTCTAAGATCACTTTGGCCGTCTTCCGCTTCTTCAATTCAATTTCATACTTGCTCCTTTCTTGGACATAGGGTTCCTTTAGTGATTTTTGAAGTCTTTCATCTTCCCTACACCTTCCTTTGTAGTCCATATATACATCTTGTAAACAGGCTTTAAAGACCATATGGTTGCCCTCGGCCTGTTTGGATGAGCCATAGCCGCTTTCAAAAAAGGTGAGCTTTATTTTTTTGAAATCTTCCTCTTGGGGTTGTTCCACTTCAGGTTCCGGATTCTTTTTTATCGAAAATATTTTTTTTAATGGGCTCATATCAATCATTCATTAAGTTCATCAATTGTTTTTTGGAAACATTCTGTTTGGCATTTTCCAATAGAAAATCACAGATGTCCTCCACATTTTCTTCCAGAAAACCAAATTTTATACAATACTTCCTCAGTGTGTTGACCTCATCTTCGGTGGCTATACCATCAGCCCAAATCATAAGTGCCAGATCATATAGATATTCAATCTTATCTTCCAATTCTTTCGGTATGGTGGAATCCTGGGAAGGGTTCAGCAGCACCTCACTCAATTGTTCTTGGCCGACTCCCCTCTCTTCTGCAAACCGATAGAGCATTTGAAGCTCCAGTACATCAAAATTGTCATCGGTGAAAGCCATTTGGTACAGTCTTAAAAAATGACTCTTCAACTCCAGCGAAATGTTCTTTTTATCCATGGTTGATTTTTTAGTTTTCACAGGCTATCCCGTCCTTATCTCTATCCAAATTGGAATAACAGGTCTTATCGCCATCAAATGTTGATTGCGCCTCTGCTTGGGAAGCAAAATCGGAGCAGTTTTTCTTGGCGCAGGGTGATTCGCTATCGCTGGTACACGACAAAAAGACTACTAGCATCACGAAAAGTATCATCAGTCCCAAACATCCCCCTTTACCACTTTTACTTTTGAAACCCCTTGTCCTCTTGTTCACAAAATGGCCTTGGACATAGGTGCCATCTTTTTTGTAGTAACCCCTTCGGTAACCCATGTTTATCGGTTTTAATAGTTTGTACTCCAAACGTAATCCCATTGCCACACAATCCCTTACAGAATTCCGTAATGCAAAAAAGTGGTGGAAAAGTTTGTCAGTTCGAGTGCAGCCGACAACGGGTATGGGTAGAGAGTTCCGACCACATCTCGACTGCGCTCGATGTGACCTGAGATTTGTAAAAAAGATTAATGTTTAATCCTCCCAGCCGCAAAGGGTGCGGCCCATTTCCTTGGCCTTGGCCAACGTGACTTCGTGAATCTTGGTGGAACAGTTAGAAAGGCCTCTGCAATTTTTACGATAATGGTACTTTTTGCTCCCCTTCCCCATACAGAGATAAACGGTGTTAGCATCCAAATTGACAGGCGTATCGAAACCAGATAGTATCAAAATCAATAAGGGAAGTAATAGAATCCTAAACCTCATAGTAACCGACCGTTTTCAGTAATTCTTCTTCAAACTGGTAGATATCATCCACAGTCTCGATCAAATGCCGAGTCTCTTCCTTTTGCTCATCAATAACCCCGAGATACTTATTCCCACCATTCAAATGGAGGCGACATAAGGGTTTTCGATTGTTATCATCCAACAAGATTCCGAAATACGATTGGGTATCCCGATGGACGATGCGGTGGACCGGCAACTTTCTCCGCAAAATGGCCACCACGATCCGATAACCTTCCAGTTCTTCCTCCGTGGTGTTCACTTTACTGATCTTTTCGGGTACCTTATGCTCTACCTGTTGTTTTTCGGACTCTTTGTCCAGGGCTGCATTCAAGCGGTCGTTCACCTTTTCGCCAATAGTCTGGGTAAAGGCCTTGCTTACCAAATCGGTAAATTCCCCCATCACCTTTTCAGTAAGCCGGCCAGAATATACCTCCCCAGCAAAAAGCCGTACAAAATGGTACGACGGAGCTTGCAGTTCTTCTGCAATCAATTTTTTTATTTCCTTAGTGTACTTTAGGGAACTTGCATTGTCGACAATTTCATCCACATTGAAATTGGATTTGTGGAACTTGGCAATCTCATTGATAATGTTTTCCTTTAAGTG
>JAUICT010000466.1 GCA_030429325.1 Bacteroidia bacterium | reverse complement strand
AAAATCCTAACCCCCTAGCATAGATATTTTATGGATTTCACCAACCCGCTGGTATATGGCGTACCAGTTTTTATTGCCTTCATCTTAGTTGAACTCACTTATAGTAAAACCCATGGAGACGACCACCTATACAATTGGAAGGATTTAGCCGCAAGCGGGTTTATGGGTATAGGCTCTGCCATATTGGGACCTCTGTTCAAGGTGATTTTTGCCATCGTATTATTTGAAGCCACCTATGCTTTTTTCAATCCCGAGATAGATGGGGTAAGGCAAAACTTGCTGGGCTATGAGTCTTTTGGTTATGCATGGTATGTTTGGATACTTTGTCAGTTGGCCGATGATTTCACCTATTATTGGTTTCACAGGGCCAATCATGAGATTCGTATTTTGTGGGCAGCCCACATCGTACATCATTCCTCTGATAATTTTAATTTAGGCACAGCTGTTAGGAATGGATGGTTCACAATTTTATACAAGCCTTTATTCTATATGTGGATGCCAGCGATTGGTTTTCCGCCTGAAATGGTAGTGGTTTGTCTGGGCATTGAGGCGCTATGGCAATTTCAGTTGCATTCCGTATATGTCCCTAAGCTTGGTTTTTTGGAAAAGTTCTTAAATACCCACACCATGCACCAAGTACACCACGCCCAGAATGTTGAGTATTTGGATAAAAACCACGGTGGTTTCCTCAATATTTTTGACAAGATGTTCGGGACATGGAAAGAGCTGGATGATGATATTGATGTTAAATACGGCGTAATCCACTCTCCAAATTCCTATAATCCGGTAGTGATTCTAACCCATGAATTCAAGGATATCTGGAATGATGTAAAGAAGGCGGATAAACTATCACACAAACTTATGTACATTTTTGGCCCCCCTGGATGGAGCCATGATGGAAGCACCCTAACCGTAAAGCAGCAACAAAAGCTGTTTGAAGAACATCGAGAAGCTCATCCAGAACTTGCATACCAGCGCCCTAACTAGCTTCGGGTCAATTATTTTCGATAGTTTCCTGTTCTGGAGTTTTGTTCTTCTGCATTCTTAAATTTAAGAACTCCACCATTAAAGAGAACGCAATGGCAAAATAAAGATACCCTTTGGGTATTGCCCCAACCTCGTTGCCAAATACGACCAGATGCGATAGGTGGGCGGCCTCGGCAATCAGCATAAACCCAATAAGAATCAGAAAGGACAGTCCCAACACTTGTATAGATGGATGGCGATTCACAAATTCCCCAACAGGGTTAGCAAACAGCATCATAATAACAACAGAGATTACCACTGCGGTTACCATAAGCACCAATGCATCTGTTGGATTAGGGGAAATTCCATTGGTCATTCCTATTGCCGTTAAAATGGAATCAAATGAAAACACAATGTTGATTACGGTAATCTGAACAATGGCGTTCGTCAAAGATGAAGACCTTGATTTCTCTACTTCACGCTCATCATGGCCACGGTCCTCTATCTTTTCGTGGATTTCTTTGGTACTCTTGTACAAAAGGAACAACCCACCGAGAAACAAGATAATAGCCTGCCAGCTAATGCCACCCGTGATCCAAGATTCATCAAGAAGCATAAAAGGTTTCTTCATTTTAGTAAGCCAGGTAATTCCGAACAGCAGTAAAATTCGCATTACCATTGCAAGTACCAACCCAATGTTGGTTGCTTTTTTTCTATCCCTTTTTTCCAATTTGCCAGCGGCAATGGAAATGAAAATGATGTTGTCTATCCCCAGTACAATTTCCAAGAAAGTCAAGGTTATCAAGGCCATCCAGGCATCTGGGCTGGAAAAAATTTCAAACATGGTCAGCGTGTTTTATATGCGGTTCCCCTAAATTTTCGTTTGTCGCCAATGGCGCTATATTCAAATGTATACGAAGAATCCGTAGTGGTCAAGATTTTTATATGGATTGATTTTTCCTCTGCCTTACTCTTTGGGTTAATGTTCTTGAGAACATACTCACAGTCATTGATCCACCGAACTGTTGATGTATCTTGTTTACCCTCATAAAAATCAACTTCAGTATCCAAAGTCCTATGAAAGGTAGTTTTCTTTTCTTCACCATCAACAATGGCGGTGAAGGTAAATTCACCTGTCTTAAAATTTGCACAATTGCGTTGTGGAGGCTGATTACAGGCTATAAAAATCAAAAAAATCCCGATGGAGAAAAAGTATTTTACCATAGTGGCAAAGTAACGGAAAGAACTAAAGCGGGTCAATCATTTTTTGGGAGAAACGACTCAAAAGTACCGTCTTCGTAAAAAACTACAATTTTTGAAGGCACCTGAGATTTATTTTCGTCTTTTGAAACCCTCTTTTTTGGCTCATCCATATCCAAATTTGCTACTTTAAGTGATGGTGCAGCGGGCATTTCTTTACCGCTTTCTGTTTCTGAAGGGAAATTTCCAATGCCCATTAAAAGCCAATACAGATTAACGCTAGGGTAGGCGTCCACCAATTTCATTACAAAATCCAAACTAGGTTTATTGCGCCCATTGAGCAAATGGGAGAT
>JAUICT010000017.1 GCA_030429325.1 Bacteroidia bacterium | reverse complement strand
CCAAATACGCACCTCTTATCCGATTGTTCTCCAAAACTTCCAAAAGGGCCATACGGTCCACAACGGCCGCCCTTGCCGTATTGACAAAAATCGAATCCTTTTTCATTTTGGAGATCAGGTTGCCATTGATCAGTCCAATGGTCTCCTTGGTCACAGGAAGGTTTATGGAAACAATGTCACTCGTTTGGAAGACCTCATCCATGGCCACCTTTTTGTGACTTGCTTTGGGTGGTTCAATGAATGGATCATGGAATTGTATCTTGCACGGAAAGTTCTCCACCATATGGGCTATTCTTTGGCCAACCGCTCCAAATCCGACCATACCAATTGTTTTACCGGCGAGTTCGTTCCCTTTGAACTGCAAATAGGAAGTGTGTGCACCCTTTTCCCAGCTTTCACTTTGCAACCACTGCCACCCCGGAATCGTGTTGCGCAAAAGCATGATCACATTGGAAACAAACATTTCGGCCACTGCTTGGGCATTCCGGGCCGGTGTGTTGAACACTTGGATACCATGTCCCCTGGCAGATTCGACCGCCACATTTGAAGGCGTTCCTCGACAAACCCCGATAAATTCCAGCTCAGGGAAAGCATCTATTACTTTTTTGGAAACATCATCGTGCTCCGTGATCAGTGCATCGGCCTGCGTCTCTGTCAATAATTCCAGTAATTCACTTTCATTGTATGCGCGTCCTTGGCTTTTCCATGGGCGATATATGACTTCGCCAAATTTCTCCAACAATTCCCTCTGTTCTTTTTCCCGATAAGGAGCAGTAATCAATATTTTCATACTTGTTTTTATAATTATACTTTTCTTTCCGTTTCTTATGCTGTTTACATTGCAATCACTTTGATTTTATATGGTTCAAAGCAAAATCAGTCAGGTTTCAATCTTCAACAACTCTATATTTCGCTCTTTTGGGAGTACCAAAAATTTGGTCAGTATTGCACTTACAAAATACAGGCCCGTTAAAACCCAAACAACACCCTCGTGGCCAATCGGACCTATGAGAAGTCCTACCAAAATTGGCCCAACGAATACCGGAAGTCCGGCTCCAAGGTTCAAAATGGCCATGGCGCCGCCTTTGTTTTGCTTGACGAGAGATGGGACCAATGCGGACAAGGGCACATATCCGGCAAGACAAGCACCCCACAAGACACCAAAAAACAAGACCAGCCAAAAGCCACTTTCATGAAATTGAGGTCCGTAGTAAAAGAGCAGGGTGGAAATTCCACAACCAACACCTCCAAACCACATGATTGTTTTACGCCATCCTATAAAATCCCCTATGAACCCAAACAACAGGTTAAATATGATGTTACTTGTAAATATGCCCCCCCATATTTGTAGCCATTCCTTGGTTGTGAAACCATGTTCCGCCATGTACAATGGCAGAAAAACGGGAAAAGCGAACTGTGCCGTTGTATTGATTACCCGGATGACCCCTCCCAAGAACACCTTTGGTTCTTCTTTGATTATTGTGAGCCCTTTGGACAATTCACGAATTTTTGACCAAGTTCCCTCTCCATTGGATGAAGGAAAGGTCTCATTCTTTAGAAAAAGCACGAAGGAAGCCCCTATCAGCACCCAAAAGATGGAACTCCAAAGGGTTTCCAAATATCCCAAATGGATGATTGCCCAACTTGAATAATAAGCGCCCAACACATTCAATCCACCGGTAAAAACAAACCAAAACCAACCCACTGCCCTACCCAGGCTTTCCTTTGGACTGGCATAAGTGATCCATACCAGAAATGCATAGGCAAACAAGGGATAGCCAAATCCACGAAAGGCATAGGTCACCAACATGATAGAAAAATCCAGCTCGGGCACACCATACCCCACAAAGCCCACGGTACCCAATATGTAAGCCATAACCCCAAGCATCATTACTTTTTTAGGCCCATAACTTTCAGCCAAGACGCCCGAAAACCATGACGACACGGCAATGGTAATGCCATAGACCGTGTAGAGCAGGGCCGACTGTTGTATATTCAACCCACGATCAAGCAAATATGGACTCAACCATGCTTGCTCCACCCCATCTCCCATCATAAAAATCAAAACGCCAAAATAGCCGAACAGGAGGTGTCCTGGAATACCAATGGATTTTTCTAGTTTCATTTTATTTATTACTGTAATTTTTTAGGTCATGACATTTTGCCTGCCCAAAAAACCAACATATTATATATCTCAAAGAGATCCCTTCTTTGCAACCTTTCCTCAACACATTTCCCATAAACCATGTCCATAGGACATTACCAAGGGGTGGCACTTTTATTTCAGTACAGCAAAAGCTAATTTTTAAATCACCTCAAACACCTCGGTCATTTTATAAAAGTATGGTGTTTAAAATAAATTAAAATATTTAAAAACCTAAATTACATTATTATAAAACAATATAAAAGTAATTTTTAAACAAATTGAAACATATTGAGATGTGTTTCACAATTTCAGTTTTAAAATGGTGGGGTAATGATCGGAAAGGCGGTCTGTCAACGAATCCTTTAGAATATCCGAATATTCCACTTTTTTGGACAATTGTCTGTTGACCCAGATATAGTCTATTCTTCGCAAAAATGAACTCTCTTTTCTATATTTCTCTGTCGGCACACTGTTCTTGAAAGCATCATTTCGCAAATAAAAACTGTCTTCAAAACCAGCATCGATCAATTTCTGTATCACCGAATAATCAATCTGTCCATTGTTAAGGTTTCTACGATGGACGATTCTGTTCCTTAAGATCGGGGTGCCGCTCTTTTTTATGAACTTGCCTTCCGACCGCTTCATGGCACTCAGAAGGTCGCCCCCATAGGACAGCGAATCCATGGGCGACAATGCATTGAAATCCCCTGCAAGGACAACCATTTCATTTTTGGGAATGGTTTTCATTTGGGCAACAATTTTTCGGATGTCTTTTTGTCTATCCTCAAGGGTAAAAGGAGCCAAATGTGTAATAAAGAAGTGGATCCCATTGATTTTCGCATAGAGATAGCCATGCCATAGATTGTCCATGACACGCCGTACATCAAGAATTGGATATTTTGACGTGATCGCCAATGGGTGCGTCACAGGGACACCATATTCACTGTTCATGATGACTGCATAAGGGTGTCCATACCTCTTGGCAAGATTCCCGATATCATTCTGGGTAAACCCGTTCATCTCTTGGTACGCAATGACATCTGGGGCAAGTTTCTTGACCCAATCCACATAATTTGCCGTTAGGGCCGAATCTTTTTCAAATCCATACTTCGTGTTATAGTTTAAAAAAGTAAATAATCTTCCTTGCTGTCCTTTTACGGAAGAGAAAAACAACAATGCACATCCATATAGCAGTAACATTGGCTTCGAACGAAGTCCATATATTGAGTGTCTAATGATAAAAAATTTCCTTGGTTTCATCTTTATTATTGCTTGGTCAACGTTTGATTGTTGGACATCAAATCCAACATTGGCCATAGGGGGTCTCCAGTGGAAAGATTGGGGTAGGAAATCCCTAAAATGGCACAAATGGTCGGAGCAATGTCCACAATATGGGAACCCTTATATGTGCTGCCGACGGGTATTCCCTTTCCGTAAAAGATCAAAGGGACATGGGTATCATAATTGGTAGCGTCCCCATGGGTTGATCCTGTGGTTCGGTAAGATAAAATTCCTGGTTCCAGGACAAACTGCAGATCCCCGCTCCTTTTTAAATGGAACCCCAATTGCGCCAGGCTTCCCGTTCCATGGAAAATGGTGGAGCCTTCCAGTTGGGACCGCGTAAAAACTTTATCAACCTGGGGGTAATTCAAAATATGGCCGTATAGCGACCGAACTACCTTTTCAAGATCATGGCCCGACCGGGAAATGGCATCATGGTCCAAGAAAACCTGATTGTTCGATATGTTGTCAATGATGCTGCTTGTCTTGAATTCCTTTTCCGAAAACTTTACGACCTCACTCTTAAACTCCCTCATATCGAAATATCCGGCCGGAACTTTTAAGGACTTTAAATAGGCCGGGACATGAGTTCCTCCATGATCTGCCGTAAGCATGAACAAATATTCATGTACACCAAGTTTCTCGTCAAGATATTCCAAAAACCGGGAAATATTTTCATCAAGTCTTAGGTAGGCATCTTCCAGTTCCTTGGAATCCACACCAAAATTATGTCCTATTTTATCGGTACTCGAAAAGCTGACCGTCAAGACATCAGTGTACCCATTCTCTCCCAAATTTTCTCCTTCAATGGCCGCTAGCGCAAAATCCAGGGTCAGGTCATTTCCAAACGGAGTGTCCATCAAAATATCATACATCCCATTTTGGCCTTTCAGCTTTTGTAGGTCATAGGGAAATACTGGCTCTGCTTTTCCCTTGAATCCACCCTCGTAGGGGTTGGCGTCCACAATGCTTTCCGTGTAGGTATCGGATAGGTTCTTGGTATCCCAAGTCCTTAGATAGGTATCCACTTTTCTGGAATCGTTGAAATCGTTCACCCAATGGGGCAACGTGGAACGATAGTAGGAACTTGTGATAAAAACCCCTTCATCTCCTCCAAAAAACCAATAGGCTCCATTGGCTGTATGTCCACCAGGCAAAATGGCACCCCTATCCTTTAATGAGACACTGATGGTCCTTCCCCTCATTTGGGTATGGATTCGATTCTCATCCGCAAAAGTGTTGCCGTTTAGTCTGTGGGGCGACATTTTACCAGATTTTCTTGATGTACCAACAGATGAAACTGCAGTATCCCCCACACAATATACCATTGTACCATTCTCCCGATCGTACCAATTGTTCCCAATTATGCCATGGTTCATGGGCGTTGTCCCCGTAAAAATGGAAGCATGGCCGGGCGCGGTTTTTGTAGGCAGGTAATTATAATGGTTGTTTTCAAAATTAAAGCCTTCGTTTACCAATCGCTTAAAACCATTTTCGCCAAACTTGTCCCAATATCTGGATAAATAGTCATAGCGCATTTGGTCCACCACTACCGCCACCACCAATTTTGGTCTATCTTGACCCAATAGCGTTTGTGCCAAGCCCATTAACAGTAGAAATATAAAACACCGAGATTTTGACATCAAGTTACTATTGGTTGTCATAGGATTATGTGTTGTGGTAAAAAAATAGGCTTGTCTCAATTGAAGGCCATGGTTGCCGATACAAAATAATGGTCGCTTGGGTATATCCCCTCTTGGTTGTCTTTGATGACTTTTGCTTCAATGGGCGTCAAGGCCCCACGATAAAAGATAAAATCCACCTTACCCTTTTTGGTGGCTGCTTTTGGTCCTTTAAACCCATGAACGGTAAAACCGGGATCTGTCCCGTTATGCAAAATCCCATAGCTGTCCTTCCATGATGTCAACAGGTTTTGGATGGGTGTACTTGAACTGTCGGAATTAAAATCCCCTGCTAAAATTTGGGGAAAATCTTTGGGATATTGATTACTTTCCTCCACGATCATTTTAGCCTGATTTTGTTTTGCTTCACTGGAGACATGGTCTAAATGTGTGTTCAAAACCCTAAAGACCTTGCCGGTTTGTAGGGATTTGAGCCTTACCCAATTCACATGTCTGGCCCGCGCAGAACCCCAGGATATGCTCCCTCCCATATGTGGTTTTTCGGACAACCAATACACCCCTCCGCCAATAAATTCAAACTTTTCTTTGTCAAAAAGAATGGGGTTCTTGGCAATTAGATGGTACTCACCGTCCGTAAAAGCATCCATTTCGGGACCTTCAAAACCGAATGAAAAGTAATTGGGAAAACTGCTTTTAAAATCATTGTTCTGGACTTCCAACACCTCTTGAAGACAGATAATATCTGGGTTTTGGTTCTTTATTACCTCAAAAACATTTTCTTTCCTATCTTCCCACCCATACCCTTTGGTCGCATCGGATTTTAGGGCGACCCTGATATTGGCACTTATCACATTAATTTGGTTTTCCGTTGGGCCGTTTTGTGCACATGAGGCAATCGCTAACAACAGGACCAATGTCAAAAACATATTGGTCTTCATTTCACGCCCTTGGATGCATCTGAATAAAATCACTTTTTCATTTTTTAATTAACAATTCACCCCTCCCAACCACAAGGGGAGGGGTGATGAAAACAAACTAACATGGATTATATGTTGATGATTGCTTCCTGATTGAGGTAAACCCCATGGGCAACCAATTCCTTTTGCAGTTCCCTGACCGGAACCTCAGAGGGGCATATATTTTTAGTGATCGCCATTTTTGCCGCTCTACCGGCTGCTTCGCCCATGGCCATACAGGGCGCCATCACCCTAATAGCGGACATTGCCTCATGGGTGGTGGAAATTGCCCTTCCTGCCACGAGAAGGTTCTTCACATTTTTCGGCACAAGCGACCGATAGGGAATATCGTAACAGTCGCCACACCAGGTAAGGGTGCACCCTCCGTCTTCGGGGTGATGCAGGTCCAAAGGATAACTGGCCACGGCAATGGAGTCGTCAAATCGCCTGCATCCCAAAATGTCCTCTTTGGTCATAGTGTATTCCCCCTCGATCCGTCTAGTTTCCCTAATACCCAGAAAAGGTGCCATTTTGGTAAAATACGCTTCTTTAAATCCAGGGACATATTCAATCAAATACTTTTGGATGTCCTTGATCTGTTGCCTTCCCTTGACCTCACCATGTGTCAGGTCTTCAGGTTTTGTGCCATCCACTCCGTGGACACTGGACATATTGATCCAGACTTCCCCTTTTCTTAGGCCTGTGATAATAATGGTTCTTTCGGTATTCAATGTAAGGCCATTGTTCCTTGCCCGTTGCATGACCTCCCTCAGACCAACCACAATGAACTGATGGTTCTGTCCAAAATATTCCGCAGGGATAAAATCGGTCAAATAGGTCCTGCTCTGGTTGGCTATGCTTGTCCTAAGCTCCTCCGTGTCCACACCTGCCATACAGAACATCAATGTAGGGGGTTGCATGCCATTGTTCTCATTGCCCTTTCCACATGGGACCCCGGCCCTGAAAGCAACATCGGCATCGCCACTGCAATCGATGACTACTTTGGCCAAAATGGCTTCCCGCCCTGCTTTGCTTTCCACGAACACACCCTTGATTTTCCCGTCCTCAACAATGGAATCGGCAAATTGAGTGTACAACTGTACATCAACTCCATATTCCAAAAGCATCTCCAAAGCCACATTTTTTACAGCTTCCGGTTCCACCAAGGTAATACTCATGTGGAGCGGACACGGGCGATGTTCACTGGCCCCTTCCACCTCTCTCAGTTTTTGAATGAATTTTTCGGGGAGCCCCTTGATGATCTGGTTACCCTTTTGTCCCAAAAAGCCCAGAACTGGCAAGCCAATGGTCATATTGCCACCCAAAAAGCTTCTGCTTTCAATCAAGGTGACATTAAGGTCTTTTTCTTTAGCCCCCATGGCAGCCGTTATACCCGAGGGACCTCCCCCGACCACCAAAACATCAACTTCTTTTCTTACAGGTATATTCCTGCCTTCTTCTTTAATATATTTCATAAAACCATTTATTCTAATTCCAATATCGAACAATCTTATTTAAACTTATTTTTCTATTCCTCCAAGCCCTAAATTGAATTCAAAGCTTGTTCTCCTTTTTTGCGTATCCCCGCAAGTATTGCAACTCCCAATAAAATAAGAAAACCGGAAAAACCACCTGTAATCATTTGTTTTTCAGTGGACACTATACATATAAGAGCAATCATTATTCCTACAATTATGGTTGACCATGCACAAATTTTGGCAGGAAGAATGGAGGGTGCGGAATCCATTACTTCTAGCACCTGTTGTTTTTTGATCTGTACTTTTTCCCAACCCTCGTTTTTTCCGCCAATGCCCAATTCGGCCAAAAGCAATAGAAGTAAGGGAACCACGGTGCCTACGACAATTTCCGTTACACGTTCATTGGCCTGCACCATTTTGGTCAAATAAGAAAGTGTTTGGAATTCTGCCAACCAGCCATCGGTCTGGAAGCCCAATTTTACCACCAATCCTACCGCTATACTAAAAATGGTCACTATCCATGCTGTTTTAAGGCCTATTTTTCGGGAATAAAGCCCCCAAATGGTCGGCAAAACCAATGGCCCGGTGAGTATGGCCACAGAAGCAAGGATATAGCCCGTATATGTCCCCATCCTAGGAATGATAAGTGCACCGGCAATGATGAGCACTCCCAAAAGAAAGGTAAAAATCCTACCGGCCCGGACCAATTCAGCATCCCGTGCATCGGGGCGAAATATCCTTTGATATATTTCGGTGGTGAAAGCGCCTGCAAAGACATTGAGTTGGGTGGTGGCCATACTTGCCGTTGCAGAACACATTGCAGCAATCATCAACCCGAGCATTCCGGATGGCAATACCGCTTGGCTGGCCAGAACGTAAGCCTGTTCATAATCGGCATTGGGGTCGATCCACCTGTATGCCATAGGGGGCAACATCCAAATCAAGGGACTGACTATGTACAGGATCCCAAAAAGATATGTGGATTTCACCGCATCCTTGTTCGTGGGCACACACACGAATCTTTGAACATAGGCCCATTCTCCACCAATCTTAAAGAAAAAGACTACTCCCCAACCCATCAAAAAATACCATGTGAATTCACCATTTACCAAGTTAAAAAAATCTGGGGGAGCTGTGTTAATCATTTCCATCGGTCCCCCGATCTTTGTGATAATTAAGGGAACCACGATCAATACCGAAACCATAAGTATGATGAACTGCAGGGCATCGGTTACCAAAACTGCCCAGAGTCCCCCACCAAAGGCAATGGCTATCACCAAAAAACAAATGATCAATGAGGCTATGGTAATCGAGAAATGCCCAGTCGCTGGATCTGCGAGAAGGTGTCCTTCCGGCAAGGGAAACAAAGCAGTGACCACAACGGCTAGCGCATAGACAGCGCCTCCCATGGTAAAAAGCCCTACTATACCCTGCAAAAAGGTATAAAAACGCACTAAGGATTTTCCAAACCTATCATTAAGGAATTCAGCGGCAGAATCATACCCATAGGATTTCCATTTTTTGGACAAAAAATAACCCACGAACATGGCTGAAATACCAATCATGACCAATATGGAAACGCCCACCAACCCATATCGATAGGCAATACCACCCCAAATGACGAAGGTACCAGCTGAAAATGTAGTCATGAAAGAGGACAAACCCGACAGCCACCATGGTGATTTGCCCCCTGCAGCAAACATGTCCTTGGCATTTTTCATTCTTGAAAACATGCTTCCCATGCCTACCAACGCCACCAAATACACTATAAAAACGGCAATATCAATGCTATCCATGGTCCAATGTTAAATGGATTATATTACTTAAATTGTTCAGTATCCCGGATTTTGTGTCAAATTATCATTTATTATTATTTCCTTGGATGGGATGGGGAACAAATATTGCCTATTGTTGAAGTTCCGTTCCACCAAAAGCTTGATGGTACCGCTTTGGTACAGGGAAGAGAAATCCGGAAGCCCATCATCGTCTATTTCGGGCGTTTCGGACCAAAACCATAGGTTTTCATCAATAACCCTTTCCTTTAAATCTTCTGGGTCAAGTATTCCATATATCGGTCTCGTAAGCGCTTTTTCAGCCAAACCCCATCGCATCAAGTCAAAAAATCTCCTGTTTTCCCATGCGAATTCCACTCTTCGTTCATTTCGCAATAGGAGCCTTAGGTTTTCTTGACCTGTCTCCACTACCGCAGGATATTCTGATACTTGGCCTTTATCAACACCATAGGCCCTGGCCCTGACCTCGTTTATGGCATCTTGAACACTTTGGTCGATTTCGCCCAATTCAATTTTTGCTTCAGCATACATCAGCAAAATATCCGCATACCGCATAATCCGGATATCAAAATCCGTTTCATTGTCATCGCTCCAGTCCTCATCGACCCCCTTTTTCAACGCAAGGCCGTTGTATGAGGCATAGGTATCGACACTTCTGGTATCCTTATTGTTGATCATGTTCCCAGTGTCCACATTCAGTACTTGGGTGGTATAAGGGTTGGGATCGTAGATAATCCCTAAATGTTCCGTGCCAAACTCAACAATTGTCTCAGCCAATCGTGGGTCTCTGTTTTCAAATGGGTTTCGCGGATCAAACAAAGGGGATTCATCAATGGGCAATCCATCAGTACAGGTATAGGACGCAAACAGGTCCCAACTAGGCTGGGCAACATTACTTCCACCTGGGGTCCGGGTATAAAAATTCTTTGCCCTCCAAGAAATACCAAGTTCAAATGACCTAGGTATTGCAAATATGGTTTCGGGGGAGTTTCTTGTCTTTGACAAGAAATAATCTCCATATTCAGGGTGCAAGGAATAGAGTTCCATGTCCATGACCGCTTTGGAAGCGTCCCTGGCAATTTGGAAATCTTTCATCCGCAATGCAGTTCTGGCCTTAAAACCAAGTGCTGCCCCTTTGGTCACTTTTGACAGCTCATTGGAACCATAACTTTCAGGCAGGTTGGCAATGGCAAAATCAAAATCGGAATACACCTGCTCCATGATAATTTCTTTGTCCGTCCTCCCCAGTTCAAAAGAATCTTCAACGCTCAAATAATCCGTATAGTAAGGCACATCCCCATAAAGAAATACAAGTCTTCCATAAAATACGGCCCTAAAAAACCTGGCCTCCGCCTGAAGTTGGGCCAATGTTTCTTCCGGTACATTGTCAACGGCATTTTCCAAATTGTTCAAAATGGTGTTTGCTCTGGTAATTCCTTTATAGGTTGACAGCCATAGATTTTCAGAAAAGGACCATTCACTGTTTATGGTGCCTGCCACAAAATCTTTGACGGCTTGCCTTTGGGCCCAATTATCCGTAAACCGCTCTCCTTCATAGTTTTGCTCTATATCCCACAAATAGGTACGATACAGATCATTCAGGGACAATTCGATTTCTGTTTGGTCGGAATACCAGTTTTCCGAAGATCCTTCAGAAAGTGGGTCCAGATCAAGTTTCTCGCATGAAGTTGCGAGGATAAAGAAGAACAAGATTAATATGCTATACTTTTTCATGATGTTCATTTTTAGAATTTAACGGATGCCCCCAACAATAGGGTCGAGGTTATATAGGAATCGTCTGACGCTTCAGGATCCCATCCTTTGGGAAACTTATCGATACTGAAGAGATCGGTGGCCGAAGCAAAAAACCGCAAGTTTTGAATCCCCAGGAATTCAGTCGCAGATTTTGGGAGGGTGTAGCCCAATACGATGTTCTTCAACCGAAAGTACCCTCCCTCAATGAGCCAAAAATCAGACATTTCATAGTTATTGTTTTCGGCACTTACGTAGGATAATCTTGGATACCTGACCGATTGGTTCTCTTCCGGCGTGTTATATACACTCCAATAATTCCCGTCAATGATACCTGGAGGGTTGGTCCAACCTGAATGAAAGGGCTTGACCATGGATGGGGTCAACCTAGCGTTCCTTTTTCCAACTCCCTGGAAACCAACAGTCAGGTCAAAGTTTTTGTAATCCACATTGATGTTGCCCCCATATTGGTACCGAGGCAAGGAGCCGCCCAGCGGTACCCGGTCATAATCAGGGGTTATCTGTCCATCGGGCACACCTTCGGGACCGCTGATATCCAAATATTTGACATCTCCAGGCCTTACCGACGAATTGAGGGTGGGGGACTCAACAATCTCTTCCTCGGTCTGGTAAAGTCCATCTGATCTATATCCATACCATTCATTGAACTCTGTTCCTTCCCGTGTGATAGTGGATCCCCTAAAAACAATTCCTCCCAAATCGCCCATTTTGGATTTAAAATCGGATATGTTGGCCGAAAGCGAATAGCGAAGCTCACCAATATTGTCCTTCCAACTCACTTGGGCGTCCCACCCTTTGGTGTACATATTTCCAGTGTTCTGGTCTGGATTTTCATACCCCATATAGTCCGGTATCTCAAGTTCCAGCAACATGTCCTTGGTTGTCTTTTCGTAATAATCAAATGTCAGCATCAAGCGGTTGTTGAAAAAATAGGACTCCAATCCGAAATTTGCCGTTTCGGTGGTCTCCCAAGATATGTCCTGAATGGCATAATAGAACTGTGCCGCTGTTGTCGCGGAAACCACTTGGTCGCCTCTATAGAACAGTGCATCCGAATAGCCGATGGTCGATTGGTAGGGGTAATTCCCTATCCGCTCGTTCCCCAACTCTCCCCAACTGGCTTTCAACTTTAGATAGGAAACTGTCGAATTTTTAGGAAAAAACGATTCTTCGGACACCACCCAACCGGCAGATACGGAAGGGAACGAACCCCATCTATAATCAGGGTGGAACCTGGAAGAACCATCTACCCTAACATTCGATTGGAACAGATACCTCCCCTTATAGTCAAAAATGACCCTTCCAAAATAAGAACGATAGGCTGTTTCGGTCGCTCCCCCTGCATTTCTCATATAATCCAAAGGTCCAAGGCTTAGATAGGGGTAATTTCTAAGGGTATAATTTTCAGCACTGGCATCCAGGGTTTCAGAAAAAGAGGAAAATCCCTCATAACCTGCCAAGAAATCAAGCTTGTACTCCCCCAAGTCCTTGGAATAATTTACCAAAAATTGGGTGGTCAAGTTTTTTCCATCATTTCGGGCCTCATATAGATTGGTAGTCTCCGCATTTGAAATAAAGCCGGCAAACTGTGACGGATCATCCGCATCATAATATGAGATTTGCTTTTCAAACCTTTTGCCCTTTGTATTATACAGATAGGGTGCAAAAACACCTGTGAAAACCAAATTCTCAACAGGTTCATACGCCAAACTCAATCGAGCGTTCAGTTTGTTCCTCCAAACATTGTCAAAACCTCCAAAGTGCAAACGCGCATAGGTATTAAATCCATTTTGGCCCATCCCTATTCTGCCATCGTCCCACTGTGCCGCAAAGATATCTGGATACCGTTGGGCAGAAACAACCGGATCAATGGTCGGAGCCTTTCTAACCTCATATATATAGGACAAATCGACATTTGCTTTAAGTTTCTTGGAAATGGTAAATTCATTGTTGACCCTTGTCATGATCCTTTCAAAGGAATTGTGGTCATACATGGCATCCACCTGTTCATAGTTTAAAGAAGCCCGTGTCCGAAAATTTTCGTTTCCGCTTGCAAATGAAAGGTTGTGGGAACTGCGCGGTGCATAATCATTGATCATCAAGTCGGTCCAATCGGTCAACGGGTATCGGTTGGGATTATCTTGATGAAGCGCATCCCAATTGTTCACCTCCTCTTCAGTGTAGAGTGAATATTCACCACCTTCTGGGTTCCCTGCATCG